>NZ_JAWPOH010000005.1:0-126601 GCF_037671525.1 Methylobacter svalbardensis | reverse complement strand
TTTCAAGACGTATATGCAAGATGCCAGTAAAGTTTTGTGTGTCATGAAGAAAATGCGTGAAGATTTCGCAATCCCTGCGTGAATTTTACTGTAGTGGCTTGGAAATTATTTACCTGAGAAACTATAGGTACCTCCAAATTAAAAAAATTTCGCCGCATAATCACAGCAATATCTATTCTTTACTTGTGTTTTACCATTCCTTTCTATCCAGCTGCTGCATTAAGACAATTAACGTCTTATCAATTCCGGATTACGTACAATTTTGGCCGAACAACTGGCGAACTCCTCAAGTAGCCATCATGCCGGCATGAATTCCTCTCGTTCCCACGCTCCTGCGCGGGAATGCATACCGGGCTTAAATACAACGTGCCGCTCCCAGAGCCGGGTATCGGTTCCCACGGAAGACCGTGGGAACCAGGGAAAGATGGGCATCAAACAGGATTATTTCAAATTGCGCGGCGGCCAACTGACTGAAGCCGATAATGGCCGTTTCAACGTAACCAAGCAGAAAAAAGACCGCCACTTCTTCAAGGTTCCGGTGTTGCGTAATATTGAACTGACTCATCCTTATTTTCACGACGGTTCAGTCAATGACCTTAACGAAGCGGTAAGGATCATGGGACAAGTTCAACGAGGCAAAAATTTTTCCGACGGTGAAATCGGTAAAATTGTCGCCTTCCTGAAAACGCTAACCGGAGAATACAGGGGTAAACCGCTCACGCAGTTGACCGCTGAAGACATCAAATAAACAGGCGCATTTTTCAGCGCGATGATTTACACCAGTCTTCAATCTGCCGCCCATTGGTTTGCCGAGAGCTCACACATCTTGCAAGCCTTGCTGGCATCCGTATTTACTTGGGGGATGACCGCACTTGGCGCCGCCCTGGTGTTTTTTACCAAACAAGTAAACCAGAAGCTGCTTGACATGATGATCGGGTTTTCGGGGGCGTGATTCCGGCGTCTTCATTTTCCGGCTTTTTCCTCGTGCAATGGTCTTTGGGCAGCCGTTTCCTCAGGTCAAGTCTCCCGCGTTGCCGCCACGACTACAAACGCACATTGCCCTCGCCCTGCCTGTAGCGATTCAATCTCTCTTGTCTCGGGCAGGGGGTGTGCGAGTGTCTGGCCCCAAGCGTCAATCGAGAAGCCGGTTTCCAGCAGAAGCCGCGCCACCTCGTCAGCCGAATAGAACGTGGCTTCGCGGTAAAACACGCTCTCGGCCTGATGCGCCAGATAATCTTGTCCCAAGGCGCTCTGCCGGTCTATAAAGCCGATCACCAAACGACCGCCGGGCTTGAGTACTCTGCGCGCCTCGGCAAGCATTCGAGCCGGTGAATCCACGAAGCAGATGGTGGTCACCACCAACGCGTGGTCAAAGGAGCCGGCTTCAAAAGGCAGCTTTTCGGCCACCCCTTCCACGACCTCGATGCCTCGAGCCGCAGCGTGGACAAGCATTGCCGGGGAGGGATCCAGGCCAACCTGCACGCCCAGCGGCGCAGCGAAGCGACCGCTGCCGACTCCGATCTCGATTCCCAGACCTTGCCACGGCACGAACGGGCGCAAGGCGAGCAGTTCCGAAATATAGGCGGCCTGGTGTTTTTCGAACCACGCCTCATAGCGCTGATGGTGGTTCTCGAAAGGGGCGGCTCTAGGCATCGGACAGCACCTGTTGAAAATGACCATCCTCGATTCTACTCATGACCACCCCCGTGTTTACCCTGCCGTCTTTCGCGGCCCCCATGTCCACCGCGTCCGGCAGAACCTTGTGCGCAACGCTGGAATGCCGGCAGGTGGCGCTGCTGCGACGCCTCGTGGAGGTTGCGGAATACCGTGAGGATATCCTGGCGCTCTGTCGCTTGCAGCAATCGTTCGTAGATTTCAGCATTGGCGATCTCGGCGACGACGCCTGCTTCGCAAGCTTCTTGCAGGCTGGCGTACCGATCAACCTTTCCCGGCCAGGGATTCTCGGGTACGGGCAGGCCGTAGCGCGCAAACAACACGCAAAGCGCGTCGATATGCCGCCTTTCGGCTTCGCTGATATTGCTGAACGGCGGCACCTCGCCGAAGTCGGCAATCACCTGATCGTAGGTCGCGAAGGATCGGTATTCGTCGTCGAGCGCCTCGTTGAGGGCGCGGATTTCAGTTTCAGTCAGATTGTTCATGTCTTAACCTCCAAAGTAAAATTGATTTTATTTATCGCAACATGCCCAGCACGATCATATCCGTAGCCTGCTCGGGAGAAAGGCCGTGCGCGATCAAGGTTTCCATTTGTTTTTTGTCGACCGTTCCGATGGCGGCTTCATGGGTGATCTTGGCCAGCGGATGACTGACTTTGACGATCGGCGTTGCTTGTCCGACCGCCTGATCCTTGATGATTTCCATGCAGTCCATATGGCCACGCGCACCTTCGGCGCAGCCTTCGGTAATGCCGATGATTTCCGCCCGGGCTTCGCCCTCCAAGGCAACGCGGCTTTTGATCATGCTGCGGGAAAATTGACCATTAAGGCCGACCTCTTCGTTGATTTTGATCAGGTCATCGTCATGTCCAAATACGCGGGAAACAAGCTCGACGACCGCGTAATCGTCGGCCTGTATCGATTCATTCAAATCGAGTCGGCCGACCCGGCCCGGCCCGTCGTCAGCGAGAAGTCGGAACTGTAGCGCGCATGCTTGCCGACTTTGACTTTTCCTGTCGTATTCACTTCCATCCCGCCCGACATGCCGTGAATATGACTGTCGGTGAAATGCAGCTCGGCTCCCTCGCCGATCTCAATCCGTTTTTCCATGATGTGCCTGACGATTTCGGCGTTGGCGAACAAACCATGGGCGATAAACCCAGCTTTGGCCCCCGGTTCCAGAATGATATGGATGCTGAAATGCTGGCTGCCGATCCGTTGCAACAGGCCAAAGCAAAGATGAACGGGATTTGCAAGCCGCGTGTTGCGGGCTATATGGATCTTGACCCGTGTCATTTCGCCGCATTCTTCGATGGTCATCTCAACACCGGGAATCGCTCGATGACTCAGCAACGCAATGTGCCGTTAAAATCGGCGGAAAAAGCCAGCATTCCGGACAAAATGTCGTCCAGGTCGAGCCCCTCGCAAGGCCGATTAATGCGCCGCCAGACGGATGCATCGACGCTGTCCGCCTTGAGCGACACCCAGTCAGCCATCTTAAGGATTTCCCGGACATTGCTTTGCCAGATCAGCGAGGCGTTGGAAATCACGGCAATTTTGACATTCAGGCCGCGCAATAATTCAATCGTCTTGCCGAGATTGGCATCGAGGGTAGGCTCTCCGTCCGGGACGAAGGTCAAATAATCGACAGCTTCATGCAAATCTCTAAGTTTTTCCAGACGCTGTTCTACTGCATTGAAAATAGCTTCAGGCCTGAAAAACGTGCGGGGCTGAGTTTCCGTGGCTTTTGTCGGACCCACTTGGCAATACAGACAGGAATAGGAGCAGTGTTTCGGCGGAATATTGTTGATACCTAAGCTGCGTCCCAAGCGTCTTGACGGTACGGGTCCAAATACAAGCATACGCTCATCCCCTTTCTGTTTTTTACCTTACAATTTGGGAAAATACCAAGCCGCTATTCCGTATAGTGCAACCGCCAGAAAGATCAACACGGTAAAGCCGAACTGCATCGTAATCAGGGTTGCCAGGATCGCGCTGATGACCGAGGCGCAGCCGTTAATGCCCCAGGCCCAGGGTATCAACGCCGGGGCGGTTTGGCTGATCTTAGCCAGGGCCATCGGAAACGGCATGCCCATAAAAAAACCCAAAGGCGCTATCAAAATTATCGAAAACAGGTAGCGCCCCCAACTTTCCATTTTCAGCAAAAATCCGGCGATGGACTCAAAGCCCAAGCTGTAAGCGATGCTGAGCAAGGCAATGGCCGCCATCGGCAGCATAAACGCCGATTTTTCAGTGCTGTGTGACAGCTTTGTCGAATAATGGCTGCCGACGCCTGCAGACAACAAAAAGGTACTCAGCATCACGGTGATGGCATAAAGCGGATGATGCAGAATCAGGATGAATTTCTGGATAAAGCCGATTTCAATAAACAAAAATGCCAAACCCAAACTGAAAAAATATACCAGCATGCTCAGATGATTTCCCGATCCCGGTTCGATGCCCAGCTTGCTTTTCCACAGCCATAATGGCAGTGCTATCAGCAACAGGCTGGCGAGTATCGCCTGCACTAAGGCCGCGATTAACAATAAATAGCCGCTTTCCAGCAAAAAGCTTCCGCCGGTACCCAATAAAGACAGGATTTCGGGCAGGGTTCGCCATTTAAAAAAATGAAACAGGTAGGGCTTATCGTCTGTCGCAGCTTCGATATTGAATTTATAAGCATCAATAAACGCCCGGCTCTGATTGCCCAATAAAGCCACAGCCGCCTCGTACAGGTAAGGCTGCTGCTGGATATTAAAACGATTGACTTCCGACTCTGCTATGCCGGGATAGTAAACCAAATCAAAACTGCGTTCGTTGCAGAACTGTTTTAACCGGCTGATTTCCTCGGCGGATATGACGCCGTTTTTGACTATTAAGGTACTGGTTTGCCAGCCGCGTATCATGATTATTTGTTGGCCGGGTTGCCGGACGCCGGCATCTTTAAGGGCGTTAATAACCGTAGCCAATAGTTTAGGTTCATCGTGTGGCGGGATTTTAATCCAGCGGCTAATGCTGAGATAACCGCCAGGGCTGACATGGCGCAGATATTCCTGTATGGCCTGTTCGGTATAAAGATAGTTTTCAGCCATTGAATACAGGCCTGATGTCGATGCGCCAAACGCATCCAGCAATGAAATATTGATCAGGTCATAGGTTTTACGGGTTGTTGCAAGGTAGCCGCGCGCTTCATCGATATGAAGATTTACATTCGGCTTGGAATAAAGGTGACCTGAAAAATCTGCATATTTTATCTGCATCAGCTCGATGATCTGGGGATTCAATTCAACGGCATCGATGCGCTTAATGGCGTGATAGTTGGCCTGCAAAATATCGCTGCCGGTGCCTGCTCCGAGAATCAGGATATCGGCCAATTGTTTGAGATGATAGGGCAGGGCGGACGTGGTTTGATCCAGATAGCCGAGCGTTTCAGGCTTGCCGTTATAGCGGGTGATTGCGCTGATATTGTCCGCGTCGATAAACACGGCCAGCTGCTCCGGCGGTTCTGTTGTGGCATTAAGGCTCAGACCGGGCGCATGACGTAGCGGGGTAGTCTCGCTCTTGACTACGCTGATTAAACCCAGCGGGCTGGAATATCGGTCTATGATTTTTGTGCCCGGTACTTGCAGCAATTGATTCAGGCTCTTATACGGCGAAACCTTCAACGTTACCCAGCCGGTCGGTGTAAAAATAATCGTCAGCCCGATAATAACGGACGCGATGATCCCGTATTTTGACCGGTCAAAGCTATCAATCGACACCAGCAGGGTTGCGGCTATTCCCGATAACATCAATACGGTTAACAGCTGTTCGGGAAACACCGCGAACAGCAGCAAAATAACGCCTGCACTGCCCAGGCCCGCACCAAACAGGTCGGCCGCATAGATCGAAGCTACCTGGTTCCTATAGCGGTAAAGAGACAAACCGACGACATTGGCCGCGAAAAGGAACGGCAAGGTCAGCATCAGGTAAATACCGAATAAAAACAGCAGTTGTTGGGGTGCCCACAGGATTTCTGCCGAATTAAACGGGACTTGCTGAGCCAGTAAAAAACAGGCGGGTGCAAAAAGGCTGAACAGCAGCATATTGGTCATAATCGCCGCCGGGAAATGTTGCGCTAAGCGGTCGCGGTTCAGCGCCAGGAACACGCCGCTAACGCCATAACCCAAAAGCGCCAGGCTGATCATCATATAAGCGAAATGATGCCACTGAATAATCGAAAACAGGCGCATCAATAAAATTTCATAGGCCAGGGACGATGCCGAGATAATGCCGACAGCGGCCAACAGCGATAAGCGTGGCTTCATCGTTATTTGCCTGTCAATGCTTGCCGGTGAGCGGGACGAAACTGACCGGCAAAATCTGGCGAGTGGTGATTTTTTCATTAGCGTCTTTAGTCACCAACATCAGATACTGCGTCATAAATTGAGCGCCGACCGGAATGATCATGCGTCCGCCGGGTTTTAGCTGTTTAATCAGCGGCGGCGGTATATGGCTGGCAACGGCGGTAACGACAATGCCGTCAAAAGGCGCGGCTTCTTTCCAGCCGTAATAACCGTCGCCGGTTCGGGTATGAACCGTATCATAACCGGTTCGTTTAAGGTTCTCTGCGGCCTGTTTAGCCAGCGGTTCAATAATTTCTAGGGTGTATACGCTATCGACAAGCTCGGCGAGAATGGCCGCCTGATACCCGGATCCGGTGCCGACTTCCAGAACCCGGTCGGTTTTTTTCAGTTTAAGCAGGTCGGTCATAATCGCGACGATATAAGGCTGGGAAATGGTCTGTCCATGACCGATAGGGAGCGGCCTGTTTTGGTAGGCATAGGGTCGTTCGGCATCGCGAACAAATTCATGCCTCGGTACCTTGCGCAGGGCATCGAGAACCGGCTCGTCAAGCGCTTCCTGATTCAGGTAATCGCGGGTCGTCACCACTTCAGCCTTGATGATGTCGACCAAGGCATGACGCTGCTGGCGGAAACTGTCTTCGGCGATGACATGGCTGGAAAACAGCAGCAAAATAATGCCGATGACCACTAGCCAAAAAATAAGATGCTTTACTCTTTTCATGTTGACAACCTCCTGGTTTTGCCGGGCAAGAATCGGCTGTTGAAGTGAGAGTTTAAACCCATGAAAATGGGTTTGTCTGTAGGTCTTTTCTACAATTGTCAGCCGGTCAGGATAGGTTTATGGTTTAACGGCGAACGCGAATGTGTAGGGCGAATTTATGCGCTAGCTCACTGCCATTAAGTGAAGGATTTAATCTAGTGTGGGCGTGATTTATTCGCGCTTTTTAATGCCTATAGCGCGAATAAATTCGCGCCCACGGTTTACCCATGAGGTGATCAATGAACCCAAGCAAACAGCCTGCTTTTATCCGTTTAATTTTTTTAGCTTTCAGCATTTTTTTCAGCACAGCCATAATGGCTGCAGGAGCGCAAAACATGACCTTGATCCTCCAATCACCTGACTTTGTTCATCAGGGAGAAATTCCCAAAACTTTTACTTGTGACGGCAATGACAGTTCGCCGGCATTAAGTTGGTCGGGACTTCCGAAAAACACCAAAAGCCTGGTGTTGATCGTTGATGATCCCGATGCACCGGATCCTGCCAAACCTAAAATGACCTGGGTACACTGGCTGCTTTATAACATTCCTCCGGCTGTTACCGAATTACCGCCAGCCGTTGCCGCCTCTGATTTACCCGCAGGTACGCAACAAGGCAAAAACGATTGGAAACGAATCGGTTATGGCGGTCCCTGTCCGCCCATCGGTCGGCATCGCTACTTTTATAAGCTCTACGCACTGGATATTGAATTGCCTGATCTGCATCAGCCCAATAAGACCCAGCTGGAAACCGCGATGGCGGGGCATATTATTGGACAGACAGAACTGATTGGAACTTATCAGCGTCAGTAACTGATTAAACATGTAGACGAAGCCGCCAGCCAAACGGCGCATGACGTTATGTTTATGGGTTCTACGGATTACAGCTTACTTGGCAAATCGACTGCTATCGACCCAGGCTGCCAAAACATGAAAAATATCTATTTTGGTGGAAAGAATTAACTGATTTTTGTCTAAACGACCGGGCAGGGTAATTGTCACCGAACATACCGGGTCAATTGTGATGCTGTTTTCCCGATTTCTTGGCCATTTTTTAACGCTGTTTTATTAAGCGTGGGCATTGAATCGTAGTTTTCATGAACGCAGCCGATTTCAGTGGTTCTGCGCATCCGCTGTGTGCAGGTTTAGCGTGCAGCTATGGTCGGTCGTTCCGTGTTCCATTTGCAGCGTGCTGTGCTGAATGGAGAAACGCTCTTTCAGTGTTCGCGTAATGTCATCCATAAAAGTGTCGCCAGGGTAACCTTCCGGCATGACCAAATGGACGGTCAAGGCACCCTCGGTCGTGCTCATACCCCAGATGTGCAGATCGTGAATGTCAGTGATGCCGGGACATTGGCGCAGATAGGTTTCCACTTCGGTGACGTCTATATGTGCTGGGACGGCACTTAATGCCAGCCGTAACGAATCGCGTAGCAGACCCCAGGTGCTAATCATGATAACTATCACGATCAGAAAACTGATAGCCGGGTCAAGCCAGTACCAGCCGGTATACATCATCGCTATACCGGCAACGACCACGCCCAGCGAAACGGCCGTATCAGCCATCATGTGCAGGTAGGCGCCGCGAATGTTCAAGTCGCCCTTGCTTCCCTTTACAAATAACCATGCGGACAGTCCGTTAATGACGATCCCGATGGCCGCCACCAGCGTGATCGTCAATCCGGCCAACACAGGAGGCTGCGAGAAGCGATGGCCGGCCTCCCAGGCAATGGCCCCACACGCTACCAGCAGGAACATGGCGTTTGCCAGTGCGGCCAGAATTGAGGTGCTGCGCAGACCATAGGTGTAGCGCTCGCTCGGTGCCTTGCGGCTGAGGAGCGCCGCACCCCATGCCAGCAGTAGGCCTAGCACATCGGAGAGGTTATGTCCTGCATCGGCTATCAGCGCGGTCGAATTGGCCATGAAGCCATAGCTGAACTCAACCACAACAAAAGTCGTGTTTAAAACGATGGCAATGACAAAGGCACGACCATGATTGTTTGGGTCACCGTGATGGTGATGACTGTTACTAGGCGAGTGTCCACTGTGATCATGATCGTGAGAATGCTTATGTTCGTGTTGATGTACCATTATTCTGCTTCCGTATAAAGTTCGGCGATGTGTTCCAGCATGTCAGCAAACACTCCCGAGATAGGTTGATCGGCGTCGGCATAGAACGAACATGCTGGCTTTCCATGTCGACCTGCTTTGACGAGTTACGTGCGCAGATAATAAAAAAAATTGTAGTCCACGAAAAGCAAAAAAACCGGGTACAGAAAAGCGTGTTGGATGTAATAACCAAAGCGCCTGAATGAGTAAAGGAACCGTGGCTAGCATCGTCATGCTGACATGAACGCCAGTATCCAGTCACATGAATAGGAATGACTGGATATTTACGCCGTCATATATGAATCTAGGTTTTTTCGTGCTTTTCGTGGACAGTGCGTAACATTAGTTAATCATACAAGAACCTATGTTATAGGATCTGTCAAATATTCATAGCGATAAATTACGATGATATGTTCGCTTAATCGCCAATAAACTCAAAGCTAAAAAAGCAAACATCGCCCCGCAATAAAAGGTAAATTCAGCGCCGTAACGATCCCATAACCAGCCTGCAATCAGGCTGGACAAAAGCATAAACACGCCGCCGATGAAATTAAACAGACCGAATGCCGTTCCTTTCAGCTCCGGCGGCGTAGTCTCGGCAACCAGAGTCGCCAGAATGCCCTGGCTGAAACCCATATGCAATCCCCATAACGCTACGCCCAGCATAAGAACAGGAATTGATGTGGCTTGCGCCAGTGCCAGGTCGGCAAAAATCAAAAAAAACAAGCCGATTCCAAGTAAGTATTTTTTATTCATGCGGTCAGACAAAATGCCTGCTGGGTAGGCGGATAAAGCATAAGCCAGACTCATCACCACCATGACCAAGGGTATCCAGGTGACCGCTAAGCCCATTTGCTGGGCGCGCAAGACCAGAAAAGCTTCACTGAATCTGGCCAGGGTAAATAAGGCGCCGATAATAACGACCCACCAATATTGCACGGAAAATCGTGTTAGTACCGCCCATTTTAGCGGCGAATGGAAAGGGCGCGCTATCACTCCGGAAGGCTCATCAACACCAATGACAATAAGCATGACTGCAATGACGGACGGAATCACTGCGGCCCATAGCACCAGCTTGATGTTGCCGTTGAGTAGAAGCAATAGCAGAATGGCCAGAATAGGGCCTAGAAATGCTCCTACTGTATCCATCGATTGCCGCAAACCAAAACAGGCACCGCGTATGTTCGCCGGTGCAACATCGGCAATCAAGGCATCGCGCGGCGCTCCGCGTATGCCTTTACCGATTCTGTCCAGGAAACGCGCGATGAATACGGTAATCACTGAATCGGCCAGAGGGAACAGCGGTTTGGTTAAAGCGGCAAGTCCATAGCCGAACAACAACAATATTTTTCGGCGGCCGAAAAAATCGCTGATTGCACCGGAAAATACTTTGGCAATATTCGCAGTTGCTTCGGCAATACCCTCAATCAAGCCGACAGTCAGCGCGTTGGCTCCGAGTGTTGTGACCAGAAATACCGGTAACAGGCTGTGTATTAATTCTGAGGATAAATCCATAAACAGACTGACAAAGCCAAGTGCCAAGATGGTTCGTGGAATAGATGTTGCCATATTTTTCAGTATGTTAGCGAGGCAATGATGATTGGGTTTCAGTCCTTGTTATCGCTTGCATCGTTATCTTTAATATCGCCCGATGCGAGGACTTTAACTTCGACAGATTTACCCTTCACATCACCCTCCACATCAAAAAAGAATTCCTGTATGCTTTCAACCTCGGTTATTTTGATTTCAGGGTAACCTTTTTTAATCGCGTTTTGTGCGGCAAGTGGTAATTGCGCAAACTGCATACCCTGTTCAATTTCCATCACCAAGCCATTGGCGGCAAAAGTAATATCTTTACTGATACCGTCATTTTTACTTTCAATTTCGTATTTAGTTATTCCTTTATCCTGGATGGCTTCGACTTTGGTAATGCTGCTACGAACCTGATGCTTCAGTGCCGATGACTGGACAACTTCTGGAAGTTTTTCAAACGTTATCTCGCGGGTTTCCTCGGCATAAACGGCGGCAGAGAAGGTTAAAGTGACGAAAGTTGTGATTAATAGTTTTTTGTACATGATTTTTTCCTGTTGTTTAATGGGCGTTGAACCCTTTTGTCGAGTCAGCGATAGCGTAACCCGAGGTGAAAATTTTTTTTACCGTGATTTAGCGAAAGCAGACTCTCCTTTTATCGTTGAAAATATTGTGAGCAATGCCGGTAGTAAAATCAGCACCAGCGGCATCTGGACAACCAGGCCGGAAATAATGGCAATGGCCAACGGTTGCAGCATTTCAGAGCTGGCGCCGATGCCTAAAGCCAATGGCATAAGCGCAAGAATTGCGGCCACAGTGGTCATCGCAATCGGGCGCATGCGGTTATTCCCTGCGGTAATCATGCGCTGAATTCCCACTTCTGACTCAGTCAGGCTTTGGTATTCGGAATAATAAAAGATACTGACCTCGGTGACGATGCCGATCACCATGGTCATGCCCATCATCGCGGTGATGTTTAACTCGGTACTGGTCAGCCATAAGCCGACAAACACGGCCGCTACCGCCGACAAGGTAGTCAGCATCATCGACAGTGCCACATGAAAATGTTCATACAAATACAGTAACAAAACAAAAACCAGCGCCACCGCCGCGATAAACACGATAATCAGGTCATGAAACGCAATGCGTTGTTGTTCATATAAACCGCCCAGAACATAATAAACATCATGCGGCAACATGCCGGGTTGATCGAGTGTTTTAATGACGTCGGCAACGGTAGATCCCATGTCCCGTCCGCTAATACGCGCAGTGACGGCCACCATACGTTTTAAATTATCCCGAGCGATTTGCGCCTGCCCGGTCTCAGTGCTGATTTTTGCAATCCGTTTAAGAGGTACCCAATGGCCGTCTGGCGAGCGCATACGCAGATTGTCTAATGCCCGAATTGTTGAGCGCTCGGCCCGGGGGATCCAAACGCGCAGGTTGACCATCTTGGGGCCTTCCTGCAATTGCGTGGTAATGGTACCCTTCAGATAATTATTAAGCGTCTGTGTTACGGCATCCGGACTGAGTCCTTCCAGTGCGGCTTTATCACGCAATACACGGATATTCAACGCATCGCCGGCCGGAATGACGCCATTGTTAAGGTCAACGACGCCCGGTATTTTTTCCAGCTTTAGTGCGACTTTCGTCGCCAGTTCTTTTAATAACTGCCCATCATTAGAATACAGTTTGACTTCGATAGGTTGTGGAACCGCCGTTAAATCGCCGATGATATCTTCCATCAGTTTGGCCAGTTCAATGCTCAGTCCCGGGACTTGAATACCAACCTGTTCTCGAACGCTGTCCATCACTTCATCCAGACTGCGCCTGGGCAAAGGTTTTAAGCGCACGAAAAAGTCGCCTTCATTGGCTTCGGTCAGGAAGCCCCCCAAACTGTTGCCGGTGCGGCGAGAATACGTCTCCACCTCAGGCGTATTGTGTAGAACCTTTTCAACTTGTTTTAACAAGCGGTCCGTTTCCGATACCGACGTACCGGGCGCGGCCCGGTAATCGAGAATAAAGCCACCTTCATCCATCGACGGCATAAATCCTGAGCCGGTCTGCTGCCAGCCAAAGAAACCGGCGGCCAGCAGCGGAAGCAGTGCGGTCAATATCAGCCAAGGCCTTGACAACATCACTTGTAACAGCCCTTGATAGCGTTGATGAGACCAGCGGGTCAACGGGCCGTTTTCTTCCTGTTCGGTATCTTTTTGCGTCAGGGTATGAGAGGCCAGCAAGGGCACAGCCAGCCAGGCTATTATAAAAGAGATAAGCAGTGCTGAAGCCATGGTGATCGACAAGGCTTTGAAAAAACTGCCGCTGACGCCGGATAAAAAAGCCAACGGCGCAAAAATGATAATCGTCGATGCCGATGAGCCTGTTAGCGGTTTGCTGAATTCGTTGACGGCCAGATGAATCCGTTCCAGATAGGTCCCAGACGCTTCACGCATGCGGCGAATAATATGCTCAATCATGACAATCGAGTCATCGATAATCAACGCCACGGCGGCGGCCATGCCGCCCAAGGTCATGATATTAAAGCCAATCCCCAATAAATGAATGATTAATACGGTCGCGGATAAAGTCATGGGTACGGTAATGGCGGCAATCAAGGTGACCTTGATATTTCGTAAAAACACCAGCAAAGTAACAATGGCCAGCCCTAAGCCAATCAACAAGGCTTCTTTGACGCTCTGGGCAGAGGCTACAATCAAATCGCTTTGGTCGTACCATTTGGCGATTTTAATACCTGCAGGGAGCTTCTGTCTGATGAGTTCCAGTTGAGATTGTGCGTTGCGGGCAATTTCAACGGTGCTGCTGCCGGGTTGTTGATTAATTTGAAACAGGACGGCATCGCGACCCTCGGCGGTGATTCGTTGCCATTGCGGTGCGGTCGTTTTAACCACTTGTGCGACATCTTCAAGAAAGACCAGGCCATTTTGACCACTGCGTAAAATAGTCTGCGCAATCTGTTCCGAACTCTGCAACTGGGTATTGGCTAGTATCAAATAAAGCTTATAGTTTTGTTCCAGCCGGCCTACCGCCTGGATAACATTGGCTGTCGATAAGGCTTTGGCAATATCATCCAGACTTAAACCTAAGGCATTGATTCGCGCGGGATCGACCAGCACCTGGTATTCCGCAATTGCACCACCCAATACCGCCACTTTTGACACGCCGGGAATGGCCGACAGGATCGGTCTGATTTGATAGAGCGCCATATCCCGAAGTTCGACCAGGCTATGCTTGGTGGATGTCAGACTGTAACCCAGCACGGGGAATACCGTCGGATCCATGCGTCTGACGCCAAATGACAAGGTTGCAGGCAGCGTTGAACGAATTTGATTAATGGCCGACGCAACTTGCAGCGTGGCCGACACCATATCCACGCTCCAGCTAAAATTGATGGCGATATTAGCGCTGCCGCGACTGGTCGCAGAACGGACATTCAGTACACCCGGTACTGCGCGCACCGCTTCTTCCACCGGCCAGGTAACCTGAACGGCCATACGCTCGGCAGGCATGTCGCCGGCATCGAGATTGATGACCACTCGTGGGAAGGTCACCTGAGGAAACAAACTGACCGGCGTACTGCCAATGACAAAGAATCCGGCGATGGCGAATAGACCGAGTGCAAACAGAATGGAGCGACGGTGACAATGGCTCCATTCCGTCATGGTGAGACTCCTTTGTCGGGTTGGGTGCCCGGCACTACGGACACCGCCATGCCAGGTTCGAGTTCGTAGTTGCCTAACACAACGACGTCATCCTGATCCTTTAAATCCGTCGCAATCACTTCAACCTGCCTATCGTTTTCCAGGCCCACTTGTACCGGATGCTTAACGGCATGACCGTTTTCGACCGTAAACAGACTGTAGCCGCCATCATCGGGCAACACCGCCTGACGGGGAGCCAGTAAGGTATTGACCGTGGAGATAATAATCTGACCTTCAACAAAGTCGTTGATCAGCAAGGTCTGATTTAACGCTGGCCTGACAAAGACATTGAGCAAGCGGGTGGTCGGATCGATCTGATGGGTGATAATTTCAATACGGCCCTTAACCGGTTCTGAAACGGGCGTATTGACCGGCGTAATCAATACCTGTTGATCGACTTGCAGATGCTCGTAATCCTCCGGTTCGATGCCTAAGCGAACCATCCACTGGTTCTGGTCAACAAGTTGCAGCAACGGCATACCGGCAGAAACGATTTGTCCTTGTTGCACATTAACCAGATAGATAATACCGGCGTTTTCCGCCCTGATTTGCTGTTCTTTACCGATACCCTGGTCAAGCAGATTTTTGAGCATGACCTTAGCCTGTCCGACACGCAATCGGGAGCCCACCAAATCCTGTTTAGTCGCCAATTTCAGGCGTATGCGTTCTTGCAGCAGTTGATTTTCGCGTAATGCTGCCGCCAGTTCTCTTCGCGCCTGTTCAAGTTGCAACATAGCGCTCGCGCCCGGCTTTAAGGTCAGTAACAGATCGCCTTGCCGGACAATTTGGCCCTGATTGACCTGCATTTTATCGACCTGACTGGTATAGGGCACGCTAACCGTCTTCAACTTGTCCGGTAAAGGCAAAACCACGCCATAGGCGGTAAAGGTTTCTTTGATTTCTCCTTTTTCTAGTTTGACCGTTTCAACCTGGGCAACCGGCTCCGGTTCGGAAACCGGCGCGTCCGATCCGGTTAAATCGTGCGGCTTTGCCAACCCATAAAGCACAGCACTACCGATAACAAAAGTCAGCAATAAAACCGTCACGACGGTTATTTTAGAATAGGATTTCATCATTCTTTTTCATTAAAATCAGTGGCAACATGATAAAGCCCACTCGCTACCTCCAAAGCAATTCCCGCCTGCACTAACTGCAATTCCAAGGTCAGCAGGTCAATTTTCTTATCCGTCAGACTATTCCAGGCCACATAATAATTAAATACGTCAACCTGGCCGTTTTTGATACCTGTCTGATAGGCGTTAACCAGATTGGCCAAATCGGGAATGGCATGACGAACGGATTGAATTTGCTTGTTTATCGATGCGATAGTGACCAACAATTCGGCAATATCGGCCCTGGCTTGAAACAGCCGACTGGTATATTGATCGAACAGTTGTTGCCGCGTCGCCCGGCCAAGCGCGATTTGACCCTGATTCCGGTCGAATATGGGCACTGTCATCGAGACGCCAAAGCCCATGGTATATAAGTTGCTATTATCCCGGGCAGAATCAAAGCCGATACTGATTTTCGGAAATTGCTGCATTACCGCGATATGCAAGCGTTCTTCCTGGCTTTCATAGCCCCGTTTCAAGGCCATTAAATCCAGCCGACGGTTTTCGACGTTATATATTAAAGCGTCATAAGCCGGAGCGTTCATAGCGGAAACGAGTTCAATATCTTGCTGCAAATTGACCCCCTCATGGGGTTTAAGTCCCAAGGCTCGGTTCAGGCGTTGTTGCTGCTGTTTCATTTGTAATTTAAGGGCGAGCAAACGAATATCGACCCCATTTTTGGCGGACACGGCGGCGACCCGTTCAAGTTCTGTGACCAACCCCAGTTCAGCGGCTTCTTGCAAGCGCGCACGGTTATCTTCCAAACGCTGCGCCATTTCGGAGAGTAAAGCCTGTTGACGGGAGTAAACAATCAATTGATAAGCCGCTAATTTTGCCGCCTGGGCGATTTGCCATTCCTGCCAGGCGATTTGCAAATCGACGCCCTGTTGTTGTTTCCCTGCAGCTGTTATTTTGTTCTGCCGCCAAATCAGGGCCGTCGCCTCCCAGCTCAGACCGAGTCCAAAGGCGTTGTTCATATTCAGATCGGTGCCTCCGGAAGGCGCTGAAAAACTGTAGGAGACTTGCGGGTCAGGCAATAATCCGGCCTGTAAAAGTTGCGCGTTGGCAATGCCATGTTGATCTCTTGCGACGCGTAATTCCGGATTACGTAATACTGCCAGAATGGCCGCTTCATCCGGCGATAAACCGTCCTCCATATCAAATTTAACCGGTTCAAGCAGAGGATGCTTTATTTTTGCCGCCTGGATAGTGAGCTGTTCACGGGATGGCGTTTGCAGTTGCTGCTGAATAGAGTCCTCTGTCAATGGGAGTGGTTGATAATGAGCACAAGCGGAAAGTACAAGCGACAATGCAATGCGAATAGCCCAGTGATAAAAGCCAATACTTTTAAAAGGATACAACTGAAAGTTATTAGCTGCTTGCAAATAGCTAGGGGTCATAAAAAGTTTCTGTCTATAAGGATCGATGAAGAAATAACTTGGACGTAGGTGGGTTTAGCCTTAGCATAATCCGACATTCAAATCCTTATAGCTTAAGTGTATTTAAATTGAATTCTTTTTCTCCACGGCCTGATAATACAAGAGATTACCTTGCCGGAGTCTTTCCGTATCATTACCAAATGGTAAGATACCTGGTTTATAAAAGACGGTAATATCTCTATCATGCGGATTCTTTTAATTGAAGATGATAAACAGGCGGCGGCTTATCTGGTTAAGGGCTTGACTGAAAGCGGTCACATAGTTGATCACGCCGCTGACGGAGAGAAGGGTTTAGATCTGGCTTTAAGCGAAAACTATGATGTTCTGGTGATTGATCGAATGTTACCGAAAAGGGATGGTCTCTCGCTCATTCGTATGCTGCGTGCTGATGGGAGACATACTCCGATTCTGGTATTGAGTGCATTAGCTGAAGTCGACGATCGGGTCGAGGGCTTGCGTGCGGGCGGTGACGATTATCTGGTTAAACCCTATGCCTTTGCCGAATTACTGGCAAGACTGGATGCCCTGGTGCGTCGGCGTACTGAGGCTACGGCGCCAACGCATTTAAAAATAACGGATCTTGAATTAAATCTGCTCACTCACAAAGTCACCCGTGCAGGCCATCTGATTCGTTTGCAACCTATGGAATTACGACTGCTGGAATGTCTGATGCGGCATGCCGGTCAAATCGTCACGCGCACCATGTTGCTGGAACAGGTATGGGATTTGCATTTCGATCCTCAGACTAATGTTGTTGATACCCAAATAAGCCGTTTACGTTCCAAAATTGATAAGGATTTTGACAAACCGCTACTTCATACTCTCCGTGGGATCGGCTATAAACTTGATGCCTACACGGATGTAGGCGGATAAATGCTCCTCGCTCACTTCTCCTGCATTACCCTACTACACGCCGTCCATGGCGTTATGCATGATCTGCATTCAATACATCCCTGTGTTAGCAGGATGCGTAAGCTTTGAGCTCCCGTAGATTGTTCAACACATCCGCTATGCGTATTGCTTTGCGCTATGCCGGACTTTATGCGGTATTAATGACCCTGGGCTTGAGCATCTTGTACTGGACCAGTAGCGATTACGTTGATGAACAAATCAGCACAGGCTTGAAACAACGCATGCTTGAATTGTTGCGAATTGATAAGGAAAAAGGCCGCGATAACGTCATTCATACCCTCAACGCACAACAGACTATCGATGTTAAATACCGTCGCCATTTCTTGCTGCTGGATCCAAACCATAAAAAACTGACCGGTGATTTGGAAGAATGGCCGCCAAACTTAAATCGTTACGGAGAAGTCACCAATGTCTGGATTGAAGGCAGGCTCATTTCGGATCAAAGTAAAGAAGACGGTTATTGGCCTATGGTCGCAGCAACATTGACTGATGGCAGCAAGCTGTTGCTGGCTCAGAGCCTGGAACAGGCAGAGGAATTACAGGAGGTTATTCTCTATACCATCGTCATGATTCTACTGGTCTCGGTGAGTTTGGCATTGACCATGGGCTGGTTTATCGGGCGAACCTTGTTAGCGCGAATCGACAATATCAACACCACAGCCAAAGCGATTACCTCGGGCGACTTCTCCCGACGTGTGCCTTTAAGCGAGCGTAACGACGAGTTTGATGAACTCGCCGAACAGCTTAATCGCATGTTGATGCGCATTGAACAATTGCTGGCCGGCATGCGTCAGGTCACTGATAATATCGCCCATGACTTGCGCAAACCGCTGTCACGATTACGCAGTCGACTGGAAATTACCTTGCTGGAAGCACGCGATCCGATCGAATATCGGCAAGTCTTGAGCGAAACCATTGAAGATGCTGATGACTTGATTCGTACTTTTAATGCTTTGCTAGAAATCGCGCAAACAGAGGCTGGAAGCTTTCGTGGTGAATGGCAACCGGTCGACTTATCCACTTTGCTTGAGGGACTAGGTGAGCTTTATCAGGAGCTGGCTGAATCACAAGACAAGCACTTAACCATCAACGTGCAGCAAGGCCTTAGCGTAATGGGTAATCGGCATTTGCTGGCTCAGGCCATCAGCAACTTGCTGGATAATGCTATTAAATATACTCACGATAACGGACAAATTACTTTAGCGGCTGGACAGCAACCAGAAGGGCTTGTCGTGCTAATTAGCGATAACGGCCTCGGTATTCCAGCCGACAAGCACTCTTTGGTCTTGGAACGGTTTTCTCGCCTGGATGCAGCCCGTAGTACCTCCGGAAGCGGCTTGGGACTCAGTCTGGTTAAAGCGGTTATGGAATTGCATGTTGCTTCTGTTGGCTTGGAGGATAATCAGCCGGGCCTCAGGGTCCGGCTTCATTTTCAATAGAGCTGGCCTACTTAAAAGCCGTTGCCGAACAATCCGGCAAAGTCGCTATGCTTACTCCACTTAAAAAACTGGCGAATCTAACTCAATGGGTAAACAATAGCCGGCAAGCTGAATTTTAACCAATTAACAGGCGAAATAGTAAATTGCAAACAAAACATATTATTTTAATTATCATCCTATCTGCCATGTCGGGGCGTTCTGTGAATGCACAAGAAATAGAAAATAAAGTCAAAAATCTGCTGTCTCAAATGACACTCGAAGAAAAAGTAGGGCAAATGACGCAGGTCGATTTTTCGGTTATCGGCGATCCTAAAGAACAAAATGCCGAGGATCAGATCAATCCTGCCAAGTTGGAGGATGCGGTGTTAAAACACCATGTCGGCTCCATCCTTAATGCGCCTTTAAACCAGCAGGTAGGCTCCATTCTTCATCCGTCTTTTACGTCGGCTAACAATGCGCAATCCGTTGAGATATGGCGAAAATTGACGCGCACGGTGCAAGATGCTGCGGCAAGAACCCGGTTGAAAATCCCGGTCATTTACGGGATAGACGCGATTCATGGCGCGACTTACACGCAAAACTCGGTATTGTTTCCGCAGGCCATTAACATGGCGGCAACGTTCAATTCGGAACTGGCTTTCAAGGAAGGCGGGATTACCGCAAGGGAGGTGCGCGCTTCCGGTCTGCAATGGAATTTTTCCACGGTGATGGATATCGGCCGCCAACCGCTTTGGCCGCGCTTGTGGGAAACTTTCGGCGAAGATGTGCATTTGGCAACGGTGATGGGTGCGTCTTATATTAAAGGTCATCAGGGCGATAATTTTTCTGCGGTTGATAAAGCGCCAACTTGTTTGAAACATTATGTGGGTTACAGTTATCCGCTTAACGGCAAAGACCGGACACCGGCCTGGATAGGTGAAAGAATGCTGCGCGAATATTTTTTGCCGACGTTTGAAGCGGGTATAAAAGCCGGATCGCCGACGGTGATGGTTAATTCGGCGGAAGTTGACGGCATTCCCGGACACGCCAATCATCATTATCTGACCACGATTTTACGCGGAGAACTGGGCTTTAAAGGCTTTACCGTGTCCGACTGGGCCGACATCAAGCGGCTTTATACCCGCGACAAGATGGCCGCTAGCGAAAAAGAGGCGGTCAAAATGGCGGTGATGGCCGGTATCGACATGAGCATGGTGCCGTTCGATTTTTCTTTTTATGATTTGCTGATTGATTTGGTCAAATCAGGCGAGGTGCCGATGTCCCGTATCGATGAAGCCGTATCCAGGATACTGACGGTCAAGTATCAGGCCGGATTATTCGAGCCTAAACCCTTGCTGCCGGTGGCAGGTAATTTTGCCACGGCGGAAGCCATAGAGACCAATCGTCAGGCGGCACGGGAGTCGATTATTCTTGCCAAAAACGACCACAACATCCTGCCGCTTAAAAAAGACACCAATATTCTGGTGACCGGGCCTACCGCCAATTTGTTGAATGTGATGAATGGCGGCTGGACGATTACCTGGCAGGGCGATGCCGAGGATTTATATCCTCAAGAGAAACTGACGGTCTTGGAAGCCATACAGGAAAAATCCACCGGCAAAGTGACGTATATCGGAGGCGATGCTTTTGATGCACCCATCGATGTTCAACAGGTGGTTGAAGAAGCCAAAAATCACGATGTCATTTTGCTCAGCTTAGGAGAAAAACCTTATACGGAAACCGCGGGCAATATTGAGTCGTTAAACCTCGACCAGGCGCAAGTCGAGCTTGCCAATGCCGCGATTGCAACCGGAAAACCGGTGATTCTGCTTACCTTGGGCGGTCGTCCGCGCATTATTACCTCGATTGCAGAACGGGCTTCCGGCGTTATTTTGGGTTTCTTGCCGGGCATGGAAGGCGGTGAAGCCATTGCTGATATTTTATATGGCGACTATAACCCCAACGGCAAACTGCCTGTTTCCTATCCGCGCAACACCAATGGCATTACGCCGTATGATTACAAACCGATGGAGTCGTTTGAGGGAAATACTTATAACCCGCTGTATGCGTTTGGGCATGGTTTGAGCTATACCACCTTTGCAACCAGCGGCTTGAAGGCGGAAAAAGAAAAAATCCGCATGGGTGAAAATATCAATGTCACCGTTAATGTCAAAAACACCGGCGCGTTGACAGGCAAGGAAACGGTATTGCTTTATATTAATGATGTGGCGGCTTCGGTAACCCGTCCCAACAAACAACTCAAAGCGTTTAAAAAAGTCGAGTTGAATCCTGGTCAAACTGAAAGCGTAAGCTTTACCTTAACGCCGCATGATTTGTCGTTTATTGGCGTTGATCTTAAGCGGATTGTGGAGCTGGGAGATTTCAAGGTGATGGTTGGTAATGAAATAGTCGGTTTTACGGTGACCGAATAAAGTCATGACCAATACAACCGACACGACAAATAGTTCCGATCAAAACCCTTATCTTGGCTCACTAACCCTATTAACCTCGCTGTTTTTTATCTGGGGTTTTATAACCTGCTTGAATGATATTCTGATCCCGCATTTGAAAGCGGTGTTCACCTTAAATTACACCCAAGCCATGTTGGTTCAGTTTTGCTTTTTTACCGCCTATTTTGTCGTATCCGTTCCCAGCGGCTATTTAGTTAAAAAAATCGATTACAAAGGCGGCATCATTACCGGATTAGCCATAGCAGGTGTGGGCTGTTTGCTGTTTTATCCGGCCGCAAGTCTGCATTCCTATCCGTTATTTTTGGCGGCGTTCTTTGTGTTGGCCTCCGGCATTACTTTGTTGCAGGTTGCCGCAAATCCGTATGTCACCATTTTAGGCAAGCCGGAAACCGCCTCCAGCCGGTTGACACTGACGCAGGCATTCAATTCGCTGGGTACGACTATTGCCCCTTATCTTGGCGCGTTATTTATCCTTGCCACTGCTGTTAAAACGGCGGATGACATTGAGCTGCTTAACGCCGACCAGTTATCGGTTTATCAAGCCGCTCAAGCGGCGGCGGTGCAAATCCCTTATTTGTTGCTGGCGGCGGCTTTGTTTTTTATGGCTGTCGTTTTTGCCCTGATCAAATTACCCAAGATTGAAGCGACCGAAACGCAGGTTTCGGGTATTGATGGTATTCATGGTAGCGCCTGGAGCTACAGACATCTGGTACTGGGGGCAATCGGCATTTTTGTTTATGTCGGCGGGGAAGTGTCCATCGGCAGTTTTCTGATTAATTTTCTGGGCGAGCCTTCCATTGCCGGATTGGCAGAACGTGATGCCGGAAAGTACGTGTCGTTTTATTGGGGCGGCGCCATGATCGGGCGATTTATCGGCGCGGGAGTCATGCAAAAAATCCAGCCCGGCAAAGCGCTTACGGTTAGCGCGGTAACTGCGGCGCTGTTGGTTTTAATGACTATCTTTAGCAATGGACAGGTTGCGATGTGGACGATTCTTTCGGTCGGGCTATTTAACTCGATCATGTTTCCCACTATATTTTCACTCGCAGTTAGCGGCTTGGGCAAACACACCGGGCAGGGGTCCGGGATCTTGTGCGCGGCAATAGTCGGCGGCGCTATTCTTCCTGTCGTGCAAGGGCTATTCGCTGACCGGATCGGCATACAGCAGGCGTTTTTTATTCCGGTACTTTGCTATGGCTACATCGCTTATTACGGCTGGCGGGGTTGCAAATACAGTGCAGTGTTGCGTTTACCGGGCTAGGAATTGGGTGGATGGTATTAGGCGTGAAATAAAACAGGGCACCCGAAAGTGCCCTGAAAGAAATCGGATGAAGAGTTGCTTACATAAGTTTTCTTAATTCGGCAAAATCTTTAGCCGCTTGTGCTAGATGCTCTTTTGCCGCGTTTAAATCACCTGATTTAGAGGCAAGGCGTGCTTTTTTCAAATGACCATTAGCGCGTTGACGTCTAACGTCAAGAGTATCGCTCACCTCCACTTCTTTAACTAAATCAGCAGCCGTTCTGATTAAATCCATAACTTCTTCCTGAGTAGAGCCGCCTTCAATAGCCTGAGATGCTTCAGCAACTTTTGCCGATACATTATCAACAGCGACCTCAGCAGCGCCTGCTACAGCTATAGACGAAATGCCCGCAGTAGAAACGGCAATAAAAAGACTTAAGGTCATATTTTTTAAAAGTTTCATGGGTTGGAATCCTCGTGTTGTTTTATAGTTATAGTTATATTTATGAATAGATAGCGAATCGCTATCTATCGGTTTTTATTCTACCATGAAATAAATATGTGATTGCATCAAGTATCATTAGCTGCACCTGTGAAAAAGGTGGCAGTCTTGATATTCCAGGTTTGAATTGTGTTTAATCGATAAAAATCAATGACACATCAATCAACGGGGTCGGATCTCGTAGGAAAACTTATCATTTCTTCAAGATAAGTTAGCTCAGCATTGCAGTTAATTTGTTAATCGTAAGTAGAAAAAAGGCATCCGAAGATGCCTTTTTTAGTCTGCTTAGTCGTAGCTGTAATGCTTACGCAATTGCTTAACAACTTGCCAGTGGCTGTTCAGACCTGCCGGAAAAACAACCAGGTCGCCAGGCAAAATACGCACAGGTTCGCCGCCTTCCGGTGTTACCAAAATCTCGCCTTCCAGAATATACGCAGTTTCTGTTTCGTCAAAGTCGATTGGGAACTCGGATATTTCTTTTTCCCAAATCTCCCAACTTGCCACACCTAACTCTTTCAGACGTTCTTCACTGGGCTTATGTTCAATCGTAATTTTCGGCATGTGCTTCCTAAATGTAAAAGTAATCGGAGACTGATTTTAGCATTTTTCGGAAGAAACCAACATCATGCTTAAGCCAAGCGACTGGGTGGTAAGTATTTAGTCCCCTTTTAGAAAAATAGGGTTAGCAGAGATTTAATTAGGCGTAAGCTGGAATGAGACCATCCAAGCGCGTAGCGCGAGGTGGCGTTTCCGGGTAGCATCAATTCTGGAATATCATAAAAACTGCGGCAAATCACACACTTATTATGTGATTTGCCGGTTTTTTATTTTTTTAGAGTTCGTAAGTCTTCATAAATAGCCATAACTTTTTGATAAATAATTAAATATTATAGATGGTTTGATTATTGCTTTTCTTTTCGTGTTCCTTGCCAGCTAATGCCCGAAATTAGTTAGCCAGTAATGATCATTCAGTTATTTAACAATTAAGAAGAGAAAGAAAATATGAAAATATCTCAACGTTACGCTGCACCTTTGTTACTGGGGTTAGTTAGCACCTTACTGTCAACACACGCTGTTGCTATGGGTGGCATGGGCGGTGGATGTATGATGGACTGTACGACTACGCCAACGGTCATTGATCCGCCACGCGGGGCGGCATTCCAAGACCCTGTGACCATGCCCAATATTTCGACTACGCCCGGTATTGTCGAAGTCAATATGGAAGCCAAAGTTGCACCCATTAATATTAACGGGGTAACGGCTAATTTAATGACCTATAACGGTACTTATCCCGCACCGACTATTAAAGTAAAAAAAGGTGACCTATTAAAAGTTCACTTTAAAAACTCGTTGCCTTATACAGGCTTGAATATGATGGGAGATGCTCGCGATTTGACCAATCTGCATACGCACGGTTTGCATGTTTCCCCAGAAGGTAATTCAGATAATGGGATGCTCAGCTGGATGTCAGGTGATTTGTTCGATTATGAATATGACTTGTCCCTGCATCCCGGAGGCAACCTTAATTATTATCATCCACATCGTCACGGTAATACCGCTGAACAAATGTGGGGCGGTATGGCGGGCGCTTTGGAAGTTGCTGATGAAACAACGGCTTTAGCGGCTTATGAAACGCATATCATGGTGCTGAAAGACATTAGTTTGGACGGCGCAGCCCCTGCCGCGCATACCATGGATGATTTCATGAACGGCAAGGAAGGCAATGTCATGATGGTCAACGGCAAAGTGAATCCGGTGCTGAACATGAAACCCGGGCAGGTGCAACGCTGGAAAATCGTTAATGCCAGCAATGCACGGTTTTATAAATTGAGTTTGGGTAGCCATAACTTGCAGGTGATCGGGACAGACGGCGGCTTGCTGAATAAGCCTTATGCACAAAGCTCAATATTATTATCACCGGGTGAACGTGTTGATGTCATGGTCAAAGCATCAACTACCAAAGGCTATTACAAATTATTGTCCAATCCTTATGACCGCGGTATGAGCATGATGAGTGGTGGCGGCAGTCAACAAATTACCATGTTGACAGTCAACGTCACCGGTACGGCGGTAACTAATAGTATTCCTGCTACCATTAATGCTAATGCGGTAAGACTCGCTGTACCCGCAGGTACTCCGACGCGGCAGATTACCCTGAGTATGGGTATGATGGGGGACATGGAAGCTTATATTAATGGTATAGCGTTTTCGGAAACGAATGCTTATACCGCGCATTCCAGCGTGAACACCTATGAAATATGGGAAGTTTTCAATAACAGCATGATGGATCATCCTTTCCATCAGCATGTTAATCCGGCCCAGGTGATTTCGATTAGCGGCGGCGACAGCGCCTATAAATCGCTTTATACCACCAGTCCTGCATGGAAAGACACGGTCATTGTTCCTAAAGGCGGCAGCATTAAACTGCTCGTGCCTATTAAAGATTATACGGGAATGACCATGTTCCACTGCCATATTCTCGAACATGAAGATATTGGCATGATGGGGCTTTGGGATATTCGGTAATTCTTGATGGTTATGTCGTGGTCGATTTTTTTCGGATTCATGGAAAAATTATCCGTTCTTAATTAGTGCCACTACAAACCGCATCAATCGAGTAACGCGTAGGGTGCGGTTCGTTCCTCACAGCACCCTACGGCCCTGATTTTCTACTTCCCAATCCCTGCATAGCTATCTACACAAGTCATCATAGCCGGACGGGGCAACGCTCGTTCCCACGCTCCTGCTTGGGAATGCATAAAGGCATTGCCAAAGCAACGCGTTCGGCTTGTTCTTTACTATTGCGGCTATAAATTCCTTGCCGCAACCCATAAAATCCGAAAAGATATTTTCTTATATAAAGTCGGTCTTCCGACTACCGCCGGGCTTGTCCAACAACCGGTTCAGATTGTGGTTCGCTATCGCTCACACAATCTAACCTTATTCGTTAGAACTCGCCTTAAGCATGCTCACCAAAAGCAATTTGCCAGCGTTTATTCGGATTCCAGAATTTCACTTCACAAGGGTCAAAGTGCTCCGGCTTATAAGGAAAGTAGTTCTTTGCATGGCCTTTCAGCCAAGCATTCATGTCTTTGCATTCCTCTGTGCGTGGCTTGGCGAGAACATTCAGTAATGTTTCATATCCGGGAATGCCACCGCAATCCTCGGGCGGACAGGCTCGCTCTCCAGTGACGCACACGGGATATTTGACAGAGGATTCTTTGAGAAGGATACCTTCGAGCAAAACCTCGTGGCACCAGCCGTCCCCGAAATCGTATTCGTAAGCTGCGGCAACACCCGGAGTAACAAAGTACTCTGAGATTGGTACTTCCCACCCCGCTATAACACTACGGTCTGTCTCGGTATCTGGAATTCCTATTATGTCTACTTTGCGATTTCGCGGCTTTTTCACTCGAAACTCGTGCAGGTGATAGTCAAGCCACCCCATTGAGTCTTGGATTGCCACGTGCAAATCCCAGAAAGAGTAGTCGGCGGGCACCTGAATTCTTCTCCAGATGGGTGGGGTGACCTCCAGAAGCGTCACACGGAATTGATAGATTAACTTGTTGGCCATGAGGATTACCTGAAGAGTTCTAACGTAAAGCTAAGGGGCGGGCGCGATAGCGACCGTCCCGCTTGAGCGTAGGGTTAGCCACAGCATGACTGAATAAACTGGAAGGTTACTTCCCTTCAGGCTTAACATCATCGCCACCTTCCGACGGTTTCTTCCCAAAAACCCATTTAAAGATCGCGGCACCGGCGCCCCATACTACAGCACCAATGGCCAACAACGTTACCATGCCCAAGCTAGCTTGGACACTATGATCTCGTGCTATGGCCGTGGCTGGAACCAACAACAGAGCGAATAAAATTTTCATACTGGCTCCCCCCCCAAAAATTGTAAAGAATATCTATTGGAAATGTTTACAGCTATCTTGGTTAATTACAAAACCAAGAACAAAACGGTTGTCGATGTCATAGTATTCATATTTCCAATAAGCACCCCTATTGATAAGCTTTGCGATATCTGGGTGGGTACATAAGCCGTTAATTGAATTTCTAAAGTACTCGTCCTTCAGTTTTTCGACACTGCGGAGTTCAGATGATTTCATCATGAAGTGATAGCGAGCCAATATGGCCTTGCCAGAGGCTGTCATTGATGTCACTTGAATTTCATCGTTAACTCTCATTGGCAACCCCTTTTGTGTTGCATTTGCCATACCACGAAGCTCGTCTTCAACAGAGGCTGCTATGGCGACAAGTGGCGACAGCACAATAAGTGTTATCGCAATCGCTGTTCCTTTGAATATGTGCTTCATAGGTGAATCCTCCAAGTGGCTAACGTAGAAATAACGGGACGCGGTGAAGCGAATGAAGATTAAGCATAGATTATGTCCGCGTTCCCGTTGATTGACATGTTAGGGGTTTACATTTCCTGGCTGTGTATTATTGCTCACTGGTGCTGGTTTTATAGCTTGTTTAACAATGGATGGTGCGCTAGGCACGGCGACAGCGACTGGTGTTTTGTAGTTGCTGAGTTGTTGCACAGTATTAGCTGGGGCTACCTCATTGCTGGGTGGTGATGAGCGAATAAAACTGCCGATGAAAACGCCAGCCAAGCCAATGCAAGCACCGAGAACAATATTGCCGCGGTTGATTTTGGCTTGGTCTTTGGCGAGGTGCTTTTTAATTTCACGCTCAAAGATGGTAAACCTTGGAGAATCTTTTTTGGAAGCGGCCAGCTCAGTTGCAAGCTCAATAAACGACATATTTTTAAGATCGCTATCATAAGGAATGCCATGAATAACCTTGTTTACACCGGATTTAAAAGTATCTTCATAAGATTGGTTTTCTGTCGGCATATAACCCCTAACGTTAAGTAGACACCTAAGCAGGTGTATATTAAATTTCAATTGCAGGTGTATAACGCAACTCCTGCCACCCGTTAGGCAAGATACTATAAACATTGAATTGTTGATAGCACCTTTTTATGTAAATCAAAAATACACCTCGATCCCGTCGGGCCGGAATAGGATTAACCAACAACCCTGCCAATCAACTCCCCAAACTTAACCGTCTTTTCCGCTTTAAACTCGGCATCCCACTGCGCCTTATCCTTGCCGAATAAAACGATAATGGTGGAGCCCATATTAAACCGGCCCATTTCCTCGCCAATTTTCAAAGTAGGAGCATTATCGCCATACTGCCAGCTTTGCACCGA
The DNA here is from genome assembly GCF_037671525.1 of Methylobacter svalbardensis. Classification (NCBI taxonomy): domain Bacteria; kingdom Pseudomonadati; phylum Pseudomonadota; class Gammaproteobacteria; order Methylococcales; family Methylococcaceae; genus Methylobacter; species Methylobacter svalbardensis. The sequence continues at coordinate 98,153 of NZ_JAWPOH010000005.1, read as the reverse complement.
ACTAATGCTAGGCGGCGTGACCACGCCGTGCCAGACGGTTTCTACGCTGGACACGAAGATTGCGCCGACCAGTATCAAGGCCATCGGGCCTGAATCCGTGTCAAAAATGGCGGCGACGCGCTCGTTTCTGGCGAATAATCCCGGAACAGAATTGACGGTTGCCTGGTTCACGCTGAACAAACGGCCGGGTATATGCACCATTTCCTTTAAGGTGCCGGTCAACGGCATGTGCAGGCGGTGATAGTCTTTGGGGGACAGGTAAATGGTGGTAAATATGCCGTTATTAAACGGTTCGGCGCGTTCTGCATCGCCGCCCAGCAAGTCGGTCGCGGTAAAATTTTTGCCTTTAGCCTGGAAAATTTTGCCGTCGGTAATGGCTCCGGCTTGGCTGACTGCACCGTCGGCAGGGCAGACGATCGCATTTCTTTCGGTGCTGAGCGGTCTAACGCCGGGTTTTAGTTCGCGGGTGAAAAACTTGTTAAAGCTAAGGTAGGCATTGATGTCCGGCTCCAGCGCTTCATCCATATTGACGCCGTAATGCCTGATAATCTGTTTGATAAACAGGTTTTTCCACACCTTGTTTTCGCAGTGAGTCAATTTGCTCATTATTTGGGACAGGGCATGATGGGGCAAAGTGTATTGGGGCAGGGTGGTCAGGGCTTCTTTGATGTTCATGGATTATGACTGTCGGGTGTTTTGCCGCTTAAGAAATACGCAAAGGCGATGACTTCGGCGACGGCAACATAAAGTTCATTGGGGATTTCATCACCTAACGGAATTTGAGCCAGAATTCTTGCCAGTTCCGGCTCGGTTTGCAGCGGTATTCCGTACTCTTTGGCGATGGCGAGAATTTGATCTGCGGTAAGACCTGAACCTTTGGCGACAACCTTGGGCGCGTTCTTGCCATCGTACTTTAACGCGACGGCAAGATCGGTGGTGTAGTAGGTCTTAGGCATGATGATTCAACCTGGAAAAATCATTTTGTCCACGAAAAAACACGAAAGGCACGAAAAGCACAATTTTGTTCGTGTTTTTTGTGGACGATGCTTTTTGGTGAATTCATTATCAAATGACTTAAGGCAGCGTAACCAGTTCCGGCGCTTGCCAATCCGGATTTCTGTGTTCTACGACGACGCTGGTGTAGATGCCGCCGCGCACGTTAAATTCGGCGCGGATACGCATAAAATTGGGCGCTATGGCTTTAACGATATCATCGAGGATTTCGTTAGTGACCGCTTCATGGAACGCGCCTTGATCCCGAAATGCCCACATATATAATTTAAGTGCTTTCAGTTCGACGCACAGTGCGCCGGGTACGTATTCGATCTGGATAGTGGCGAAATCCGGTTGGCCTGTTTTTGGGCACAAGCAGGTGAATTCGGGTACGTCAATGCGGATGGTATAGTCACGATTGGGGTTGGGATTGTCGAAAGTTTCCAGATCTTTGCTTGGTTGTGTAGTCATTTTTTGCTTATCTATAAAGGAGGTATGTACCAAAAGTAGGCGCGTTAGGCGAATAAATTCGATACTCGGTTAATTATCGTTAATAATAGGCGGCTATTTTAATTCAACTGTCGGGATATTCATACCAGTACTATGAAACTGGAAAAAATCAAGCTTTCGGGTTTCAAATCCTTTGTTGATACCACGGTCATACCGATTAGTGGTAATCTGACCGCGATTGTCGGGCCGAATGGCTGCGGCAAGTCCAATATTATTGACGCAGTGCGCTGGGTGATGGGCGAAAGTTCGGCCAAACATTTGCGCGGCGGCAGTATGGCTGATGTGATCTTTAACGGCTCATCGGGGCGCAAGCCGGTCAGTACGGCTTCCGTCGAGCTGGTTTTTAACAACACCGAAGGCAAGCTGGGCGGCGAATATTCGCAATACGATACCATCGCGATCAAGCGGCAGGTCAGTCGTGACGGTACCTCGGTGTTTATGCTGAACGGTTCGCGTTGCCGCCGTAAGGATATTACCGACATCTTTTTGGGTACCGGCTTAGGTTCGCGCAGTTATGCGATTATCGAGCAGGGCACCATTTCCCGCATGGTCGAAGCCAAGCCGGATGACTTAAGGGTTCATATCGAGGAAGCCGCGGGCGTATCCAAGTACAAGGAACGCCGTAGTGAAACCGAAACCCGGATGAGGCATACCCGCGAGAATCTGGAGCGGCTGGACGATTTGCGCGACGAAGTCGAAAAGCAAATCAAGCATCTGCAAAAGCAAGCTGAAAAAGCCGAAAAATATACCGGTCTTAAAAAACAGGAACGCCAATTCAAGGTAGAGTTGCTGGCGATGCGTTGGAATACGTATCATCAGGCCGCAAAGCAACTGGATGAAAAATTGCAGGCAGTGGCTCACGAACATAACCGCTTGTTTGTCGCGTTGCGTGACATCGATAGCAACATCGAAGCCAAACGCGAGGCATATAAGACTCAGCAACAGCAGACTAACAGCTCACAGGGCGATTATTACCAGATTGTCGCCGAAGTCAGCGGTCTTGAGCAGACTATCAAGCACAGCGAAAGCAGTCGCGAACAAACCGCAGTTGAAATTAACCGCTTACGCCAGCAGGCAGACCAGTCGTTAACAGAACTCGAAGCCGATGTGCAGCAATTGGAACAGATCAAAGAGGCTCTGTTTGAAGCGGAAGAAGCGCTAATTGTTGCCGAGGAACGGCAGGAAGACGTTTTATACGGCCAGCAGGAAGTGCAGCAGCAAAAAAGTGTCTGGCAGGCGCAGTGGGAAGCGTACCGGACGACCAGTGCCAGCTATAAAGAACAGGCCGAGGTGCAGCGGGTAAAAACCGTGCAGCTGGAAAACCAGAATCGCCAGCTGCAAATCCGTCTGGATAAGTTGCACGGCGAGCGTACTGAGTTGGCGTCCAACGATTTGCAAAGCGAGATCGAATCGCTGGATAGCGGCATCGAAATCATTGAGACGCAGCGCGAGGAGTTGCACCAGCAGCTTGAAGATCTGCATCAGCAGATACGCGAGCAGCGGCAGCAGATCAAACAATACCATGACGAACTGCATACGCGCCGCTCGGAAATGCAAAGCGTCAAAGGCAAAATCACCTCGCGGGAATTATTGCAGCAACATGCGATGGGTAAAGATAATAAATACCTGAGCGCATGGCTGGCGTCCGTGGATTTGGTCGAAAATCGGCGTCTTGCCGAGTTTCTGGACGTGCAAGCAGGCTGGGATACGTCGGTTGAAACGGTGTTGGGTAGTTATCTTGAAGCGATTTGCATTGAGAGCGCCGACCAGGTAATCCCTGGCTTGCAGCGCTTGACCGATGAATCGTTAACGCTGGTTGAGACCCAATCTGTGGCGGCGACGCAGGGCGCCCAGCAGGCAGAATGGGCGCCTTGCGTCGCCCCCACAAACTTGCTGGATAAGGTAAAGGCGCCGTGGGATTTGAGCAATCTGTTGTCTGGGGTTTACTGCGCCGATGATGCCGAAACGGCGAGAACTATATCCGCCAAACTCAAACCGCATGAATCGGTCATCACCCCGGACGGCACCTGGTTCGGCCCCGGCTGGATCAGAATTATCCGCGCCAAAGACAGTAAAACCGGCGTGTTGCAACGCGAAAAAGACTTGCGCCTGTTAAAGCAACGACAACAAGAACTGCATATCGACATTGAAACCTTTGAAGACCAACTGGAAATCGCCGAAACCGGCTTGAAAGACGCCGAAGTCACACGCGAATCGATACAGCAGCGGGACAACAGCCTGGGTGCTGAGCTGTCGGTAAAAAGCGCCGAATTCAGCGCGCAATCTGCTAGGCTGGAGCATCAACAACGCCGACTGGATCAGGTTTGTAATGATATTGATGAGTTAAGTCGCGAGACCGCTGACAATGCCGAGACTATCGCCGAAGCCCAATTGTTGCTTGAACAGGCCGAACAGATCATGGCCGAGCAGGAGCAAAAAAAGCAAACTCTGGACGTATTAAATCAGGACTTGCAATCCCGGCAACAGCGTATCGACCAGTCTGCCAATGAAATTCAACAGCAGGTTTACAGCCTCAAGTCGCAGATTGAATCGCTACGTTCTTCCGAAACCTTAACCGGCAAACAGCTGGAGCGTTTGCAGGTGCAACATCAACAATCGGCTGAACGGATCGCCGATCTGGAGCTTAATCTGCAACAAACGTTGACGCCGATGGCTGACGAAAAAAAGCAGCTGGAGCAGAGGGTTGTCGATAAGGAACAGTTGGAGACGCGATTGAAACAACATCGCCAGTTCCAGGAAGACCTTGAAGCTGAAATAACCGGGCTATCCGAAGAACATATCCGGACACAGCGCGCCTTGGAAAAGCAAAAAGAAGCGCTGGATACGATTCGTTTTGAATTGCAGGAAAGCAAGGTACGATCACAAACCGTCAACGAGCAGCTTAACGAAATCGATGCCGATGTCGAGACGGTGCTGCAAAGCTTGCCGGAACAGGCCGAAGAACAAAGCTGGAAAACAACGCTTGATGATTTATTGGCTCAAATCGAAAGATTAGGTACCATTAACCTGACCGCGATAGAGGAATACAAGGCGCAGTCCGAGCGGATGAATTTTCTGAATGAGCAACATGCCGATTTAATCGAGGCATTGCAAACGCTGGATCAGGCTATCAGCAAGATCGATAAAGAAAGTCGGCTGCGTTTTAGGGAAACATTCGATAAAATAAACACCGGTTTGCAGGAGAAATTTCCTAAATTATTTGGCGGCGGTCATGCTTATCTGGAATTGACCGATCAGGATGAATTGGAAGCGGGGGTCAATATTATTGCCAGACCTCCCGGTAAGAAAAACAGCTCCATACATTTGTTGTCCGGTGGAGAGAAAGCATTAACGGCTGTAGCCTTGGTGTTCTCGATATTCGAACTTAATCCGGCGCCGTTTTGTTTGCTGGACGAAGTCGATGCACCGCTCGATGACGCTAATGTTGGGCGGTTTTCAAAAATGGTCGAAGAGATGTCGGCATCGGTGCAGTTTTTGTATATTTCCCATAACAAAGTGACTATGGAAATTGCAAAACAGCTGGCAGGTGTTACTATGAAAGAGCCGGGCGTGTCCCGGATGGTCGCAGTTGATATTGAAGAAGCAGTGAGTCTGGCGGAAATCTAATGGATAAAGAAATATTAAGAATTGTAATTATTGCAACCGGCATGGTTGTCGTTATCGGCATGTTGGCTTGGGCTTTTATAAAGCATAAGCAAGCCCGGGAAGGCATGGAAATTTACGATGACGATGAGGTCGACTATGACGATGAACTGTCGGCTGCCGAAAGCCTTGGGGAAGACGACGATGATATGATCCCGCTGGCCGAGGCAAATAGCAGTATCGGCGCTTATCAGGCGCATGATAAATCGGAGCGATCTTATTATGAAGAAGATGACGATGATGATGACGATGATTATGATGATGATGACTACCGTGAGCGGAATAAGCCTGTAGAGCCGCCGTCACGCGCTGCCGCACCGGCGATTATTCAGTTCAGCATTATTACCAAGGCGGACGAGGATTTTAACGGCGCTGATTTGGTTGAAGCCTTTAAAATGGTCGGGCTTGAATACGGCAGTCTAAAAATATTCGAACGTCTGGATGAAAACCGTTTGGTCGATTATGGCGTGGCCTGTATTGTCGAGCCGGGCACTTTTCCGGATAAAGATTTAGATCAGTTTTACTGTCCCGGTATCGTATTTTTTATGCAGCCGGAAGCATTGGATGATGCACAGGCCGTTTTTGACGACTACGTAGAAACAATTCACTTGTTGGCTGATCAATTGGATGGTGTGATTCTTGATCATAGAAGACAGCCGCTGACCGATGCGACCGTTCAGGCTATTCGGCAGAGCTTGTGATTCGATGATGATAGGTTGGATTTGCTAAAACTAACCTACAAATTATGTGAGCGCGAATTTATTCGCGCTACCGTTATAGGGGCGCGAATAAATTCGCGCTCACTCATTCAGATTATTTAAATGCCATCCCTTAGCAAAACCCAGTTAAAGATTCTTAAGCAAGCCGGCCTGGAATCGACCCACTTATCCCCTGAGCGTATCGCTCAAATCGCCACACAGTCCGACCCCAAGCAACTGATCGATGATCAGCTGCTTGAGTTTTTGCAGGTCTGCAATGCCCTGTACCGTAGCGGTGAACCGTTTATTTCCGATGCGGATTATGACTTCATTTTCCTGGCAGAACTGCAAAAACGCCACCCGCAGCATCCGTATTTAGAAACGGTCGAACCGGAAGTCGGTTTTATCGGCAAGACCATCGTGTTGCCGGAACCTATGCTCTCGACGGACAAAACCTACAGCAAAAGCGGCATTGAAAAATGGCTGTCGCGACTGGAAAAAGCCGCTGAAGATTGTAACGTGGATTTTTCCACCCTGATAATCCGGGCCACGCCCAAGCTGGACGGCTATGCGGCGTATGATGACGGAAAACTACTGTACACGCGCGGCGACGGCCGCAAAGGCACTGACATCAGCCGGGTTTTCGAACGCGGTTTGAAGGTCGGCGGCAACGGTAAACGAGGGCAGGGTGCAGGCGAGATCGTAGTCAGTCAAACTTACTTCAGCAATCATCTGGCCGATTATTTTGAGAATTCCCGGAATTTTCAGGCCAGTATCATTAAAGAAAAAGACCTGGAACAACACGCTTTAGACGCGATACAAAATCATGCGGCGATTTTCTTTCCGTTCTCCCAGTTGCCCGCTTGGCAAGGCACGGCGGCCGAAGTGCTGGCCGATTTCGACCCTATCATCGAAACAGTCTACACGTTAGTCGATTATGACGTGGATGGCGTCGTTTTCGAGCTGGTCGGCAATGACCCATTGAAACAGTACCTAGGTGCAACGCGGCACCACCACCGCTGGCAGATTGCCTATAAAAGCAATGTGGAAACCGCCGAAGTGATCGTGCTGAAAGTCACCCCGCAAACTTCCCGTTCCGGGCGGGTTAATCCGGTTGCCGAGCTTACGCCGACCAAACTCAGCGGCGCGGTGATTTCCAGGGCGACGGCGCATCATTACGGCATGGTCAAGGAGCTGGGCATCGGTGTCGGCACGTTGATTGAGTTAACGCGCTCGGGCATGGTGATACCCAAAATCGAGCGGGTCATCACGCCGGCAACGCCGCAGATTCCCGAGCATTGCCCCAGTTGCGGCAGCGAATTGGTTTGGGACGGCGATTATCTTTATTGCCTGAACACCACAAAATGCCCCGCGCAGATTGAAAACACCATCGAGCATTTTTTCAGAACCCTGGCGAATGTCGACGGTTTCGGGCAAAAAACCGTGGAAAAACTGCACGCGTCCGGCATCAACTCGGTTTATGCCGTTTATCAGCTGGACATGAAGCAATTGCAGGACATGGGCTTTGGCGACAAAACCGCGCAAAACCTGCTGGAGCAATTGCAACGCAGCAAAACCGAAGCGATCGAAGACTGGCGCTTTCTGGGTGCTTTCGGCATTTACCGAATGGGACTGGGCAATTGCGAACGCCTGCTGCAACATCATCATCTGATCGATATTTTCAAGCTGACTATTGAAGACGTAATGAATATCGAAGGTTTTGCCGAGAAAACCAGTGCCGCCGTGGTTGAGTGTCTGGCAAAAGTCAAAGCCGATTTCAGGCAAATCTACGATCTGGGTTTTAATTTGATCACAACGCCGTTAATCGCCGAGCAGCAGCAAAATATCAGCCCGATTACCGGCAAAACCATCGTCTTTACCGGCACCATGATCCACGGCAAACGCGATGACATGAGCAAGGAAGCCAAACGTCTGGGCGCAAAAGTGGGCGCATCAGTCACCGGAAAAACCGATTTCCTGGTTACCGGTTCCGATGTGGGCGCCGCAAAAATCGCTGCCGCTACGGAAAAGGGCGTGCAGGTGATCAGCGAAGAGGAATATTTGGCGTTGTTAGGTGTGTAAGTTTTTGGGGGTTGATATAGTGTCGCGTTTGTTTGTACGGCATGTCCTGTTACTGTAAAGTTGGCTTAATAAAAACAAATACACGATGGATTTATGAAGAATATACGACAATTGGATTTTTTATACGGCAATCGATGTCGTATATATTACGTTACGCTCTCTCAGTCCCGAAATACTAACCGATGATCCTGTGCAAAAAGACGCTCGAATGTCTTCGAGAAATGATCAATGAAAAAACAGAATATCGTTCCGGCCCCAAGCTGGTTCAATTTTTCAGCGAGCTTGGGTTCAATGATTCATATGGCCAAGGCTTTCCGTCGCGATGGGTCTTCACTGATGAAAGATTGGCAAGAATCAACGGAACACCCACCCTCGATCAATGCATCAAAAACACCTTTGCCCCTGTTAACTTCGTCGGTCGAGTTCTAGAGTTAGACCTCTTAATCAAGGAGTTCAATCAATATCTTGCATTCGACAAGTGGAAGGTTATTCGGAAAGAAGCAGACGTAACTTTTCACAAGCTTGAGAAGATCGAAATCGGACCGGATGTGACAAAAGAAATCGAGAACGAGTTTCTGAGTCGCGAGTTTACTAATGTCGATATCAAAGCACTCGCATTAGAAAGTTCTATCACCGATGTACTACAGTACAGAATCAAGGAAATTGAACGGTGCTTTAGTTCTGACTCTCCACTAGCTGTAATCCTCCTGGCAGGAAGTGCACTAGAAGGAATTTTCCTTGGCTTGGCGATTCAACATCCAAAGCAATTTAATTCCGCCAAATCATCGCCAAAAGACAACAATTCCAAGGTGAGGCCGTTTCACGAGTGGACTCTTAGCAGTTTCATTGATGTTACTAAAGAGCTGGGGTTGATACAGCATGACACGCACAAGTTTAGTCATTCATTGAGAGACTTTAGAAACTACATACATCCTTTCGAGCAAATGAGCTCTGGCTTCTCACCACGGGAACATACGGCAAAGATATGTCTGCAGGTATTGAAAGCGGTCATACATGAGATTGGTGACAATCTTGCCAAAATTCGGGCATAACTCAGCAGTTATGTAGGTTGGGCATGCTGTTTATGCCCAACATTACGATATTTCAATGACGGCAGATTTCGGGTTTGACCACGGCAATCCCACCACCGGATACCAAAATGTTGGGCAACGAAAAGCTGTTGCTCAACCTACGCGACTTACGTTTTTACGATGCCTGAACCAAGCATCGGGTTAGCGATAGCGTAACCCGACAAAAGCATACATTTTACTGTCTATGTCGGGTTACGTTATCTCGCTACGCTCAATAAGCTAACCCGACCTACATGGCTACGGATCTATGTATAATCGGTACAAACGAGGAGATATTAACGTGACTGAATTATATGAAATCTTACAGCAGCAAAAAGCCTGCATTCTGGATATTGCCAAACATTACCACGCAGTTAACATCCGGGTGTTTGGCTCTGTTATACGCGGCGAAGAACGCGAAGACAGCGATATAGATTTATTGGTTGATTTTTTGCCCGGCACAACGCTTTTAGATCAGGTCGGCCTGATTGATGCGCTATCGACCGCACTGGGTCGCAAGGTCGATATAGTCAGCGAGCGTGCATTGAATAAACACTTGCGTCAGCGGGTTTTGCAAGAAGCTGTTCCGCTATGAAAGATCGGTTTATCTTCATTGCAGCGGCACTGGAGAGCATCGAGTTGATTCAGTCTTATACCGAAGGTTACGATTTAACAGGTTTTTTGGCCGATAGAAAAACGCAGGATGCAGTGATTCGCAACCTGGAAATCATCGGTCAGGCGCTTAAAGATTTTGGCATTGAAACGTTGTCGGCTGAACAACCTAACATGCCGTGGCGAGAAATAGCCGGGATGCGTAATGTTTTAGCGCATGAGTATTTGGGCGTTGATGCTGTGATGGTCTGGGAGACGGTGCAAGCTCATCTCGACACATTGCAACAAGCACTCGAAACAATAATGGAACAACCAAAATGATTGAGAGGGAGCCTGTGAAATCCAGGGCTTCGTTGCTCAGATCACCCCGTATTTCGTAAGCTACACACGGGCTACGTTTGAAATTAACCCCAGCGCCCGGTCAATTTCCTCAAACGTATTATAAAAATGCGGCGAAAAGCGTATGCCACCGCCGCGCAAGGCGCAAACCACGCCGTTGTCCTGCAAATATTTATACAACACCTCGTTTGCAAGCGTCCGGTGTTTAAAGACAACAATGCCGGACTTCAGCCGACTTTGCTTCGCCGACAATAAAACCAGCTGCCCGTTTTTATCAATCGCATCCACTAAATAGTCGGACTTTTCTAAAACCTGCGCTTCGACCGCGGCCATGCCGGTTTCCAGCAACAACGACAAGCTGGCGGAAAAAGCATGGATGCCCAGCATATTTGGGCTGCCGCATTCAAAACGGCGGGCGGTGGGGTGAACTTCCCACGGCTGGTTCTCGTAATTATGGAGGTCCTTCATCATATGCCAGCCGTACTGGGTCAGTTTCAGCTTGTCTCTGGCCTCGGGCGTGGTGTAGAAAACGCCCAAGCCTTCGGGGCCGAACATCCACTTATGGCCATCGGCCATCACAAAATCCGCCTGACAAGCCTGCATGTCAAACTGCACCGCACCCAGGCTCTGGATCGCGTCGATGCAAAACAGGATACCGCGCTGCTTGCAGAATTCGCCGATCCGCTCCAAGTCCATACGCAGTCCTGAGGCGAATTGTATGGAACTGATGGTCAGTAGACGCGTGTTGTCATCTACCAGTGCAAATAAAGCGTCCTCAGGCGTGTTGGCGCTTTGCAGATCGGCCTGACGAAATTCCACGCCCTGATCGGCCAAGGATTCCCACGGCAGTCTGTTGGAGGGGAATTCCTCGTTGCTGGACACGATATTGTCGCCGGGCTGCCAGGTCAAACCGTAGGCGACAAAGGACAATGCTTCCGAGGTGTTTTTAACCAGCGCAATATCGTCGGCGGAGGAGGCGTTTAACAAAGCCTGCAATTGGGTGCGTAATTCGGCCTCCTTGTGCAGCCAGTCCAGGTAGAAGTGCGAGCCGTAACGGGTGTTTTGTTCGGCAAACTTGATTACCGCTTCGCCGGTTCTTTTAGGCCAGGGACCTACGGCGGCATGGTTAAGATAAATTAATTCGTCGGTCAGGGGGAATTCGGGGTGTTTCATAGTATCAATTTAAGGCGTGGTTTTAGGCGACGAGTCGGTAAGCAGCATAATACGTGCAGTCAGCTTTTTTGCAAGCGCGTTGATGCCTCGTTGCGTCACTTTGGGGTCAGTGCCTTTGAGTTCAATGGGAAAGTCTCCTGCGAGGTTTTGGGTCTTTACATCGACCAAGTGTGCCATTAAATAGGAATACAGAAAACTGTGTTTGCTGTGCTGTCCAACTACTACCCAGTCGGTGCCGGGCTGCTTGCCCAGCTTGGCGGCTACGTCATTAAAATTAAACAGATAGCCCTTGCCTGCTGTTGCGGCGTTCTGGTCATTCAAGCTGATTTGAACAATTTCATAATCGCCCAGTTGGCTGATGGCCTGCTCAAGCAAGGGTTTCATGGCGGCGGTGTGGGTCAACTCCTTCGGCAGATTCGGTAATAAAGTGTCATCGAGTAATTCAAAGTTTAAGACGGCAATGCGGGGATCCGCATTAACCGGATCACTAAAAGCCAGATAAACCAAAAGTATTAAGCCGATAAGTTTCATGATATTTGCTCCCGTTAAATCTAAAATCGTAGTTGCGCATTCCAAATGGGGAGAGTGTGAAAGCCGTTCATGCTTCGACAGGCTCAGCACGAACGGCTTTCACAATCTCCTGCTGCTTAAATATGCACTACGCAATTATCGGCCAGGAAGCTGATGTCTGCATATTGGCACACGCCTTCTTCATGCTGAAATAGACTGACAGCAATCAGCCAGACGTTAACGATGTTGCCCGGCATTGCTCCGCCTATCGCGTTGACGTAGTCTTGGTAAACGTCCCGATCTTCATTAAACCATTCGCCCAAGCCTTGCGAGCCGGAGCGGATCACGACATGGGTTTCGCGGTGAGTCCAGGTCGGTATCGGGCAGCGATAGACCGTTTCCGGCGGCAGTTCGGCGCTCCAGTAATAGGTGATGTCTTGGCCGTTATCGAATTCGACCGCGATGCTTAAATAGTCGTGGGTTGGCAGGGTATCTTCACGCACGGATGAGGGCAAGACGTCCATTTTCCACGACCAGCGCAAGCGGGTATCCGGTTTAAAAGGCAGGGAAACCTGTTTTACCAACAGGCCGCCGTCATTGTGGGTATGACAGCAGATGGCCGATTCTTTCAACGGCACTGCACGGGACTGGTAAACTTCCGCGGGTCCGGTAAACCACAGATAATCCCAACCTTTTGGCGATATAACCGGCGAAACCAAGCGGTCGATTTCCATTGCGATCAGGTTGTTTGCATCCCCACATTCGGCAAGCCTTTTTAGGCCGTCCAAGGTATCGGCCTGCCAGCGGATATAAGCAGCACGGCAAGGTTGCCGGTGACCATGTCGTACACTTCATCCGGGGTTGCCAATTCGCCGGTTTTGCCGGCCCATTCCCCAGGAAAATAGCTGGCCAGGTAAAGCCGACCCGGTTGCTCTGCGGTGAAACTATGGCTGTCGCGGGTGCCGCGAAATATCTCGCCATCCTGGCCGATACGAAACCAAAGCTGGAAGTTGGGTTCCAGGGTGATCGGCAGGTCTTTAAACCGGGTTTGCCCGGCTGCGAAAGAGGTTAAGTTATCACCGGCTTCAACATCAAGGCCGGTATCGAACCAGGGCTTTTGCTCGGATGGAAGATCAAAAAAGCGATGCTCGTAAATAACATCCTTAGCAACATTGCCCAGAAATTGGGTAAAGCCCGATTTAAATTCAATAACATTCATAGCGTGTTCCTTGTCGGTAAAGTTCATAAAAACCAGCTGGACCGATTATAATCGGATCATTACACACAAATCTTGTATGAACTGGCTATGCTGAAACTTTATCCTGCTTATATGCGCTTGTTCATCTGGCGAGGCCGGTCGCTTTATTTCGGCCCGTCGGTGCATCTGGACGCGCACGCTTATGCAACGGTGGTATTGCATGTGGGCATCTACCGGTCTTTCAGGATAAAAATCGCTAACGACGCGTGGCAAAGCTGCCGCTGTGCGATTGTTCCGGCCGGTACTCCGCATGAGCTTGATTTTGAAGGCGGCATACACGGCAAATTATTCATTGAACGGGACAGTTCCGACTATCTGTATTTCCAGCGCCGGTTCGCTTGCCCGGAACAATCCCCGACATTATTTCAGGATGACGAACTGATCGATGAACTGCGCTGGCTGTATGAAATGGATCCCGATAAAACCGTGATCGAAAGCTGTCTGGACAATTTGTTGCGCTGTGACGGAGACTTGAATCTAGTGCTCGATCCGCGCATACAGACCGCTATCGACCTGATCTGCGACGAGCCGGATTGCAATTTCTCACAAGAGTATCTGGCCGATAGGGCCGATCTTTCACCGTCCCGGTTTTTGCATTTGTTTAAACAGTATACCGATGTTCCCTATCGGCGTTTCAGGACATGGAAGCGGCTGTTTTTAGCACTGGAAAGTTTAAACGCCGTAGATAATATGACCATAGCCGCTCTGGATGCCGGATTTTCCGATGCGACCCATTTCAGCCACAGCTTTCGCGATAACTTTGGCATAAACCCGGCTTACGTATTCCGGGGAATCAATCGTTTTGAGGTTTGAGCGCTCAACTTATCGGGATTATTCGGCGATAATACCCGCTTGATTATAATAATAAACAACAGGAAGAAAACTTTATGTCCGCGTGGTTAGCCTCATCCTTTTTATCGAAAGACCGAATTATTGCGAAACCGGGTTTTAACCGTTGGCTGGTGGCTCCGGCTGCGCTGGCGGTGCATCTGTGTATCGGTCAGGTTTACGCATTCAGTGTTTTTAATTTGCCGTTGACCAAGGTGCTGGGCGTGACCGAGTCGTTACCGGATGACTGGAAACTGACCACTTTGGGCTGGATATTCAGCCTGGCTATCGTGTTTTTAGGGCTGTCGGCTGCATTCGCCGGAAAATGGCTGGAGCAAGTCGGGCCGCGCGTGACGATGTTTTGTGCGGCGCTTTGCTTTAGCGGCGGTTTTTTTATCGCGGCGCTCGGCATAGAGCTGCATGCAATCTGGCTGATCTATTTGGGTTACGGCGTGTTGGGCGGCATCGGTTTGGGACTGGGCTATGTGTCGCCGGTGTCGACATTGATCAAATGGTTTCCTGATCGGCGCGGCATGGCGACCGGTTTGGCCATCATGGGTTTTGGCGGCGGCGCGATGATTGGCGCACCGTTAAGTGTGTTGTTGATGAAGCATTTCTCGTCGCCGACCTCGGTCGGCGTTGCCGAAACATTTATGACCTTGGGCAGTATTTATCTGGTTTTTATGATGGTTGGCGCTTTCAGCATCCGTTTGCCGGAAGACGGCTGGTTGCCGGCCAACTTTCAGCCGGACATGCGCAAAAAAAAGTTGATCACGGACAAGCATGTGCATGTCGAGCAGGTGCTTAAGACGCCGCAGTTTTATCTGCTGTGGCTGGTGTTATGCCTGAATGTGACAGCCGGAATCGGGGTACTGGGACAGGCTTCGGCGATGAGCCAGGAGATGTTCAAGGATCAAATTACGCCTGAAAAAGCCGCCGCGTTTGTCGGTATGCTCAGTTTATTCAACATGGGCGGGCGTTTTTTCTGGTCCACGCTGTCCGATTATCTGGGCAGAAAAAACGTTTATTTCACCTTTTTCATGCTGGGCTGCGTACTTTATTCGATCGTGCCTTATACCGGACGGATGAATAATGTGTTGCTGTTTATGGGCTGTTACGCGGTGATTATAAGCATGTACGGCGGCGGTTTCTCGACCATACCGGCCTATCTGGCCGATATTTTCGGTACCAAATACGTCGGCGCGATCCATGGCCTGTTGTTAACCGCCTGGGCCACGGCGGGGGTTGCAGGGCCGGTACTGGTGAATTATCTCAGGGAAAGCCAGATTGCGCAGGGTGTGCCCAAAGCCGATGCCTATAACATGACCATGCAGATCATGGCCGGATTGTTGCTGGTGGGATTTTTTTGTAATCTGGGCATCAAGGCTGTCGATGAAAAACATCATCTCAAGCATGATGAAGTCAATGATGAGTTTGATGTAGCGTAGCAGGAGTGCAAGCTTTGCTTGCACCGCAGGCTAAGCCTGCACTCCAGAAACCGTTATACTCGTTCTTCACGTTTTGTTGTTCTAATGCCTGGTTTGGCGGGCTTTCCTGAGAGGTTGTGAAAAATTCGTTTTTAGCATAGATCTAAAAATAACCACGAAGAACACGAAGTTTTTAATGCATTGAATGATTGCTGTTATTTTCTCCGTGTCCTTCGTGTTCTTCGTGGTAAAACATTTTTTCAGCTCGATGTGGATAATACTTTCACAGTTTCTGAGATCAAGAATTAAAAACCGGAATAGCGAGCTACACCATCCCCTTAAGCCGATAAAGCAAGTCCAAAGCCTGCCTGGGACTGAGTTCATCAGGGTTCATATCTTCCAGCAAACCGACAGCCGGATGACACTCTTTCGAGGAAAACAGATCCAGCTGGTTAACGCCGATTTCCGCCTGTTGTTCACTATAGGCATGGTCTTCCAGATGCCGCAATTTGGCCTTGGCCTTGTCAATCACCGATCGCGGCACACCCGCCAGAGAGGCTACCTGCAAGCCGTAACTTTGGCTGGCCGGGCCGTCCTTAACCGAATGTAAAAATATAATTTTGTCGCCATGCTCCATCGCATCCAAATGCACGTTATGGATGGTTTTTTGTTCGTCCGGCAGCGTGGTCAGCTCAAAATAATGCGTCGCAAACAGCGTAAACGCCTGGGTTTCCTTAGCCAGATAATCGGCGCAGGCCCAAGCCAGCGACAGGCCGTCAAAGGTGCTGGTGCCGCGACCGATCTCATCCATCAAGATCAGACTTTTCGAGGTCGCGTTATGCAGAATATTGGCGGTTTCCGACATTTCCACCATAAACGTAGAGCGGCCGCTGGACAGGTCATCGGACGCGCCGATACGGGTGAAAATCTTGTCGACAGGGCCGCAGCTTAAGGTTTTGGCCGGGACATAGCAGCCGATATGGGCGATTAATACGATCAGCGCGGCCTGGCGCATGTAAGTCGATTTACCGCCCATGTTCGGGCCGGTGATGACCAGCATCCGGCGCAGGCTGGAAAACGACAAATCATTGGGTACAAACGGAATGTCCGAAACCTGCTCAACGACCAGATGCCGACCCGCTTCTATCGTTATGCCGGGATTGTCGACCAGCGTCGGTTGCGATAAATTCAAGGTTTCGGCACGTTCGGCAAAGTTGACCAAGACATCCAGCTCGGCCAAGGCGGCGGCGCATTGCTGCAACGGGATTAAGGATACGCCGATGATGTTCAGCAATTCCTCGTACAAGGCTTTTTCAAAAGACAGCGATTTTTCCTTGGCGCTGAGCACCTTGTCTTCAAATGATTTCAACTCCTCGGTAATGTAGCGTTCTGCGCCTTTTAAGGTCTGCTTGCGGGTGTAGTGCGCAGGGACTTTTTCCGCATGCAGGTTGGAAATCTCAATATAGTAACCGTGTACCCGGTTGTATTTAACCTTCAGCGTGCTGATGCCGGTCGCCGCTTTTTCCCGATTCTCCATATCAAGCAGAAACTGATCGGCGTTCTGGCTCAAGTTGCGCAACTCGTCCAGTTCCTGATGGTAGCCGGGCGCAATTACGCCGCCGTCGCGGATCAGTACCGGCGGATTGTCGATGATCGCCGCTTGCAGCAGCTTTAGCATTTCCGGCTGTTCGCCGATCTGTCCGCATAAAGCTGCAAGCTGCGGGTTGTCGCCGCCGGAAAGCGCCTGCTGCAACGCGGGCAACACCGCCAGGGTGTTGCGCAATACCAGCAAATCTCTGGGCCGCGCCGATTTTAAGGCGATACGGGAGCTGATCCGTTCAATATCACCAACCTGTCGCAGCTGGGTTTGGCTGTCGCGATACAACAAGACATTCAGCAGGGTGTCGATGCAGGCATAGCGGTTGTTCAGAATGTCGTGATCGCGTAAGGGCCGGTTGATCCAGCGCCTTAAACAACGGCTGCCCATCGCCGTGGCGGTTTTATCCAGCACCCCGAACAGCGTGTATTGCAGCTGCCCGGAAGGGTGAAAATCCAGTTCAAGATTACGGCGGCTGGATGCATCCAGCAAAATGCTGTCGTCGCTGCTTTCGGTGCGTATGCCCTGAATATGCGGCAGCGCGCTTTGCTGGGTGTCTTTAACATATTGCAGCAAACCGCCGGCCGCGGCGATCGCGGCAGGCATGTTTTCGCAGCCGTAGCCTTTCAAATCAAGGGTGTTGAACTGCTTTAACACCAGTTGCCTGGCGCTTTCCGCTTCAAAATGCCAGGGCGGTCTTCTGCACAAACCGCTATGCTGCTTTAAGCTTGCAGGCAACGGCCAGTCTTCGCTGAACAGCAGTTCGGCAGGGTTAAGGCGGCCGATTTCGCTCAATAGCTGATCAATGGATTCAACCTGCTGCAACACAAAACGGCCGCTGGTTAAATCCAGGCTGGCGATGCCGTGTTGCGCGTTTGGGAACGAGCATACCGCGACCAGCAGGTTATCCTTGCGGTCTTCGAGCAAGGCTTCGTCGGTGACCGTGCCGGGGGTGACGATGCGTACCACCTTGCGTTCGACCGGGCCTTTGGACGTTGCTGGATCGCCGATTTGTTCGCACAGCGCGACCGATTCGCCATGCCGTAACAGCTTGGCAAGATAGCCTTCGGCCGCGTGATGAGGAATGCCCGCCATAGGAATCGGCAAACCGGCCGATTGCCCCCGGCTGGTCAGTGTAATATCCAGCAGTTGCGAGGCTTTTTTGGCGTCATCGAAAAACAGTTCGTAAAAGTCCCCCATGCGGTAGAACAACAAGGTATCGGGATGTTCGGCTTTGATGCGGTGAAATTGCATCATCATCGGGGTGTGCTGGTCGATGGTTTTTTGTTTTATACTCATCAGTCTATTTTATCCGAAGTCGCACGAGGTCACATCATGGAGTCTGAATTATTTAAACTGGCAGAACAGCTGGGCCGTTTATTAAAGGCTAGCGGCAAAACAATAGCCACAGCCGAGTCCTGCACCGGCGGCTGGATTGCCCAAACGATTACCGAGATTCCGGGTAGCTCAGCCTGGTTCGACCGGGGCTTTGTCACCTACAGCAATGCCGCCAAAGTGCAAATGCTTGGCATCAGTGTGCAACTATTGGAAGACTACGGTGCGGTGAGTGCCGAAGCTGCAACGGAAATGGCGGCGGGTGCCCTGACCCACAGCAATGCCGATATTGCGGTTGCGGTGACCGGCATAGCCGGACCCGATGGCGGAACCCAGGAGAAACCGGTCGGCACTGTATTTATCGCCTGGGCACATAAAAGCGGAGCAGCCAAGGTGGTCAAAAAGCAATTTTCAGGCAACCGGCGACAAATAAGAGCGCAAACGGTGAAAAGCGCTATCGAGGGGATGTGGTTGTTTTATTAAGCATCGGAGCATGGCGATTAGAAAAATCATCAGCGGTCACCGAAAGCTTGACTTGAAATTATCGCAGGTAATCTTTTTTGAGCAGGTGCATAATCGAAAACTCGTTTTTTTTCAATTTGTTAAAAAGGCTGTTTAAGGGTGGCTTAAGCGACTAATGAGAAGTTATCTGATCATCAAGTAACTACGCCTCCATTTATCTTTAAAACTGTTCACTTAACTAAGAAAGGATCCTCAAGGAATGATACTACCGACAACCCCGTTACAAGCTGCTTGGAATTGGAGCTTATCTTCCCTTTATAAACAAAACCGGGTAAAAAAAATAAGTGACACGGAAAGTAGCACGCACTACCCCATCAAATTGTTACGTTACTGGTTCATGTATCACTTAATTAAAGAAGAACAACTTCGACTGGGGCGACCTCTGCGCGTCTGTGAAATTGGTGTGGATAGAGGGCAAATGCGCCGTTACATGCAGGATGCGGGATTTACTGATATCGCTTGCTGGGAAGCAGTAGATTATAAATTACAACCAGAACTGATGGAGTCCGGCTATACCAAACAGATACAAGCGAATGTTGACTTGCCTGACTTCAATTTGGCAGAAAAATACGACGTAATCATCGTACTGCATCTACTAGAGCACTTATTTAAGCCCGAACAATTGGTCTCAAAACTTTCGCCTGCATTGGTTTCGAGTGGCGTTTTAATCGGCGGCTTTCCGACTGTTCCGCAACTGCTACAAGCCTATCGACAAAAAAAAATTCGTCTGACCGCCGCCAATTTTGGGCATGTCAGCACGTTTTCACCGCAACGTGTGAAAAATATGGCGAAAAGTTGCGGGCTAAGTCTGAACTTTCTTTCAGGAACTTACTTTCTACGTAAGCGAAATTTTTCTTTGGAAAACTTTAAAGGCTGGGTACGCGTAAACTTATTTTGGGGGATGCTTTTCCCCGCACTCGGCGCCGAAATTTACTGGTTAATGCGTAAGTAATCGTGTTTTTCAACGCGGTAGGATGAGTAGACCCCATGCATTAAGTAGGTAGGCAAAAATTTTTTAACAAAATGAAAAAATTGTCTCCTTATTTACCATGAAGAACACGAAGATCACGAAGAAAAATAGTTAACTTCATGTCCTTCATGCTCTTCGTGGTTACTAAAAATGTTAAAAGACTTTTAAACGACTACTTAATTGGTGGCCGAATACCCTCCTACCGGGCTTGTCTTGAACCCGTTAAGCGATCAAACAACGCATGCACCAGCAATGCGCCGAGTATCAGTAAGGTGCCTGTTACTACTTTGATGGTCAACGGTTCATGATTAACGGCATGGCCTAATAACAGGGCCATTACCGGCGAAACCAGGGTAACCAGTGCAACTTTGGCGGTGCTCTGATTGAGCAGTAAATAGTAATAAAGCACAAAGCCGAATGTCGTGGCTATTGCGCCCAGATAGACAATGGCGGCCAGACTGACCGGCGAAATTTCAGTCGGCCAATGTCCGTCAAATACCGCCCAGGTCATCAGGTAAAGCGGCAGGGATAACAACAGTCCGCCGGTTACCTGGGACAAAGCCGGTATTTCTGCATCAATGCGTTTGACCCAAACCGAACTGACAGCCTGCAAAAATGTCGACACCAATACGCCGATGATACCCAGCACTGCGGCATGACCTATTTGCAATGCCGAGCCGAACAGCGTCCACAAACCGCTAATGCCCAGAACATACGCCAGCAGGTTGCCAATGGTTAAGCTCCGCTCTCCTAGCCAGATTGCCGCCAATAAAGCCATCATCAGCGGCAAAAGACCAAATAACACCGAAATCCAGCCGGAAGGGATAAACTGCGCCGCCCAATAAACTGCGAGCATCGAGGCGTAGATTTGCACGGCCACAGCGAGGTAGGTCTTCAGTGCCTTGCGATGCCAGAGTAGGCGTTGTTTCGATAGACCCAGCATCAATAAAATGCAGACCGTACCAATCGCCATCCGACTGGTCACCGCGAACAGAAACCCCGGTCCTTCGCCGCTCCATTTGATAGCCAGCGGTGTCGTTGCCCAAAGTAGAACAATACTGATGTAGGCCAGATAGATGCGCATTGATTTGAATCGGGTAGGAGAGAGTTGAATAAAAAAGAACCACTTATATTCGCCTTATCCGAATCTGATGCAAGCGTCTATGGTGTAGAGCAGGGCATAATGGCGACAGAATAGCCGTCAATGGATAACTTACTTGACCGGCGCTAATTCAAAAATAATCAATTCCGCTGTATCGTCGCCGACGTTTTCTACCGACATCAGTTCGCCCGTTTCCCAAAAAACTTCACCGGCAGAGTAGGTAGCGGCTTTGCCGTGCTCGACGACTTTTAGCGTGCCCTTGACCACATAACGCGGCCCCGGTCCTTGATGAGTATGCCAAGGTGTTTTAAAGCCCAATGGAAACGCGACCCGTATTATTTTGGTGTCAATGTTCGGGCTGGGAAGTTCCAGTTTTTTTTCTAATAGCACGGTTCTATCCAGGCCGGTTTTTTGTTGGGCTGAAACAGTTGGTATGTTGCCAAAGGAGAGCGCTGTCAGCGTTGCCAGCATACATCCTGTCGATTTGATGGTTGGTATTTTTAACATGTGTCGGCCTCACGATTTTCTGTTTTAGGGGGATAGCTGTTAGCTTTTTAACAGCCGTTTACATTGTAAGTATACGCTACCGTCATTTTTTCTAATGGCAGAAATTCTACAAATACACGCAGAATATGTACAGCCTGATAACGCTTTGTCCGACTTGCCGAATTATAGAGATGATATGATTGCAGCTCTGAATTTTTTAATGACCGGCATTTAAAACACAACATCGACCCCACCATGAATACTGACAACATCACTCAAGTAAAAAATTACCTGCTTAACCTGCAAGACCAAATCTGTGCGGCGCTCGAATCGGTAGAGCCTGAAGCTCGGTTTATTGAAGATCTTTGGGACAGGGTTGAAGGTGGCGGTGGCAGAACCCGCGTATTGGCTGGTGGCCTGGCTATCGAACAGGGCGGCGTTAATTTTTCGCATGTCTCCGGTTTTAAGCTGCCGCCTTCGGCAACGGCTAAACGTCCGGAACTTGCCGAGCGGCAATTTCAGGCGATGGGCGTGTCGCTGGTTATCCATCCCAACAACCCTTATGTGCCGACCTCGCACGCCAATGTGCGGTTTTTAATCGCGGAAAAACCGGGCGAACCGACTATCTGGTGGTTCGGCGGCGGCTTTGATTTAACGCCGTTTTATCCGTTTAAAGAAGATGTGCTGCACTGGCATCAAACCGCCCGCGCCGCCTGTCAGCCTTTCGGCGAGGACATTTACCCGACTTACAAGAAATGGTGCGACGAGTATTTTTTTCTCAAACACCGAAATGAAACCCGTGGCGTAGGCGGGCTGTTTTTTGATGATTTGAACGAATGGGGGTTTGATAAGTCCTTTGCTTTTATGCAAAGCGTCGGCAATCATTATATTGATGCTTATCTGCCGATCATACAAAAACGCAAGGACACGGCTTATGGCGATAGGGAACGTGATTTCCAGCTGTACCGCAGGGGGCGTTATGTTGAATTTAATCTGGTTTATGATCGCGGCACCTTGTTTGGCCTGCAATCCGGCGGTCGTACCGAATCGATTTTAATGTCCATGCCCCCGGTAGCTCACTGGAAATACAACTGGCAGCCAGAACCGGGCAGTGCGGAAGCCAAGCTTTATGACGGCTATTTAAAGCCGCAAAACTGGCTGGGTGATTGAACTTAAAACGGCGGTTTGTCCACGAAAGACACGAAAAGCACGAAAAGCACGAAAAGCACGAAAGTCTCCATAACACGATTCTTTCGGTTGTTTTTTTTTCGTGTCTTTCGTGCTTTTCGTGGATAAATTGATTTTTTGTGGTTTTAATTGGATGTTTGTATGTCGCCTAGGGTTTCTGGCTTTTCATTTACGCTTGCCTGAGGCTACATTGAAACCTATAATTGAGAATTTTTTTAATGGGCAGCAGCTTGTGGCCTGTATTCTTTAATAAATATTAAAAATAAACGCAATGACTAGCCACATTATGCCAACGTATGGGCGCTTACCTATTACTTTCGAACGGGGCGAGGGTGCCTGGTTGTTTGATCAAAACAATAATCGCTACCTGGATGCGCTATCCGGTATCGCTGTGTGCAGTTTAGGTCATGCCCATCCTGCGGTGCATCAAGCCATCTGCAAACAAAGCGAAAAGCTGCTGCATACGTCAAACCTGTACGGTATCGCCGTTCAAGAGCAACTGGCCGACCGGTTGACCGAAAAAAGCGGTATGGATAACGTGTTTTTTTGCAATTCCGGTGCGGAAGCCAATGAAGCTGCGATCAAGCTGGCGCGCAAATACGGTCACCAGCAAGGCATAGATAATCCGGCGATTATCGTCATGGAAAGAAGTTTTCATGGCCGTACGCTGGCAACGCTGAGCGCTACCGGCAACGCTAAAATACAGCAAGGTTTTGCGCCGTTGGTTGAAGGCTTTATTCGCGTACCCTATAACGACATTAGCGCCATCGAACAAGCGGTTTTGCAAAATAGCAATGTCGTCGCTGTTTTGCTTGAACCGATACAGGGGGAGGGCGGCGTCAATATTCCCGCTGCCGATTACCTTAACCAGGTACGCAGTTTGTGCGACCGGCATAACTTGCTGATGATGCTCGATGAAATTCAGACCGGCGTAGGCCGTACCGGCAAGTTTCTCGCTTTCCAGCACAACGCGATACTGCCCGATGTCTGCACTCTGGCTAAAGCCTTGGGCAACGGCGTGCCGATCGGTGCCTGCCTTGCCCGAGGCAAAGCGGCCACGGTATTCACCGCAGGCAATCACGGCTCTACCTTTGGCGGCAATCCGTTATCCTGTAGCGCAGCTTTAGCCGTATTGGCGACGCTGGACGCCGAAAACCTGATCGAGCAGGCGGCACAAAAAGGCGATGCGATCAGCTCGGCGTTTAAAGAAAAGTTACGCGGCAATGCGCAGGTTGTCGATATTCGGCACAAAGGCATGATGATCGGCATCGAACTCGACAGCCCATGTGCTGAGTTAGTGCAGGCTGCGTTGCACAATAATTTATTGATTAATGTCACCAGTGAAAAAACCATTCGTTTGCTGCCGCCATTCATTATTAATGACCAACAAATCACTCAACTCGTAGAAACTTTATCGACGCTTATTAATAAGCATACAAACTCCCTATGAATCCTAGACATTTCATCAGCCTGCTTGACTTATCCGGCGACGAATTTCGCCGCTTGATCAACAGAGGCATCGTTCTAAAAAATAACCGCGATCCTGATTACCAGCCGTTGAAAGGCCAGGTATTGGCGATGATTTTTGAAAAATCGTCGACGCGCACCCGTATTTCATTTGAATCCGGCATGAGTCACTTCGGCGGCAGCGCGTTGTTTTTATCGCCCAGAGATACCCAGCTGGGCCGCGGCGAGCCCCTGCAAGATAGCGCCAGAGTTATCTCCAGCATGGTTGACGGCATCATGCTCAGAACCGATAAGCACGAAACCGTGACCACATTCGCTCAATATTCGAGTGTTCCGGTGATCAACGGCTTGACCGATTTGCAGCACCCCTGCCAATTGCTGGCAGACATGCAGACCTATTTTGAACATCGCGGCGACATTAAAGGCAAAACAGTGACCTGGATCGGCGACGGCAATAATATGTGTCATTCCTATATTCATGCGGCAATGGTGCTGGACTTCAACTTGAATATCGCCTGCCCAAAAGGGTATCAACCGTTAGCAGAGATAGTTGACGCCGCCGGCGAACGCATCCGTTTCTTTGATACAGCGTTGGCTGCAGCCCAAAATTCAGATCTGGTGGTCACCGACGTCTGGGCCAGCATGGGGCAGGAAGAAGAGCAAAAACTACGCGAATTGGCTTTTAAAGATTATCAGGTCAATACCGACGTGATGAAAGCGGCGCATAGTGATGCCTTGTTTATGCACTGTTTGCCCGCTCATCGAGGTGAGGAAGTCAGTGCCGAAGTGATTGACGGCTCTCAAAGCGTTATCTTCGATGAAGCTGAAAATCGCCTGCATGCGCAAAAATCACTATTGGAATTTCTCCTGTGCAAAAAAGCACGTTAGAATTGACCATAGTTGCATCGGTTTTCTACTGATTTCGATACTTCCACCATCCACGGCAGTCGGTCGCATTGGTTCTTGACCAATTGCGACACTTCCACCATCCATGGCAGACGTCATACGACCAACAATAGAGATTCAAGTGAAAAAAATACTCAGCTCGTTTTTTATCCTACTGGTAACTTTTGGTTCAGCACAGGCTAAAACTGTTTATGTTACCGATACGTTGAATTTGACACTCAGGAGTGAAGCAAATAATAAAAGTAAAGTTGTAAAATTGCTCCCGACCGGCACCCCGTTGACGATCATAGACGAAAGTAACGGTTTTTATCATATTCGTATGAATGACGGCACAGAAGGCTACATGCCAATCCGTAATACCATGAAGGAGCCGCCCAGCCGTTCTCAGCTCGATATTGTCAGCAAAGATCTGGCGGCGATGCAGTCCGAAAATGCCACGCTTAAGGCTGAGTTATCGACAATAAAAGAGTCCATTACTCCGGGAACATCTCTTGAGAAATCCTTGGAAACAGAGCGGGATCAGTTAATCAGGGAACTCAGTGAGTTGAATAAAACCGCTGCCAGTGCTGTGGAACTGAAAAACCAGCGTGATGAACTTCAGGAACGCGTAGTGAATGTTGAGCGGGAATTACAGCAATTCAAGCTTGAAAATCATGCGTTGCAAGATACTGCCAGCCAAGACTGGTTTTTATACGGCGGCCTGCTCGCTCTTATCGGTGTTATTTTGGGCTTTATCTTACCTAAACTCAGCTGGCGCCGCAGCAGAACCAGCAGCTGGGATTCGTATTAATTATTTATTAAGGCAAAAGACTAAGGGCAAAAAAGCCCGGTTCCTTCGCCTTTCGCCTTTCGCCCTTAGCCTTTATTTTAATTATGAGTGACAAAAATACCCGTACTTTCTCTTCTTTAGTCGTTGACGGCATGGAGCGCGCACCGAGTCGCGCGATGTTGCATGCCGTCGGCTTTAACAATGAAGATTTCAAAAAACCGCAAATAGGCATTGCTTCCACCTGGAGCATGGTCACGCCTTGTAACATGCATATCAACAAGCTGGCCGATGCGGCAGCGGTTGGCGTTAACAATGCCGACGGTAAAGCCGTCATCTTTAACACCATCACCATTTCCGACGGCATTTCGATGGGTACCGAGGGCATGAAATACTCGCTAGTGTCCCGCGAAGTGATTGCCGACTCGATTGAAACCGTGGTCGGTTGCCAGGGTTTTGACGGCGTTGTCGCGATCGGCGGCTGCGACAAAAACATGCCGGGCTGCATGATTGCCTTGGCGCGGTTAAATCGTCCGGCGGTGTTTGTGTACGGCGGCACCATCATGCCCGGCTGCCACAAAGACAAAAAACTGGATGTGGTTTCGGTATTCGAAGCGGTCGGCGCCAGAGCCAACAACCAGATCGACGATGCCGAGCTGGCTGAAATTGAAGCCAAAGCCATTCCGGGAGCGGGTTCCTGCGGCGGCATGTATACCGCCAACACGATGGCGTCAGCCATTGAAGCGCTGGGCATGAGTTTACCCAACAGCTCGGCTCAGGCCGCCATTTCCAACGACAAACGCCTGGATTGCGAACGCGCCGGCGCTGCGGTTTTGGAGCTGTTGAAAAAGGACATCAAGCCCAGAGACATCATGACCAAAGCCGCCTTCGAGAATGCGATCACTGTCGTGATAGCGCTGGGCGGCTCGACCAATGCGGTACTGCACATCCTGGCGATGGCAAATTCAACCGGTGTGGATATTACCCTGGATGACTTTACCCGCATCGGCAAACATGTGCCGATGCTGGCTGATTTAAAGCCCAGCGGTCGTTACCTGATGACCGAATTGATCGAAATCGGCGGTATTCAACCGTTGATGAAAATCCTGCTGGATAAAGGCTTGCTGCACGGTGATTGCTTAACCGTTACCGGCCTTACGCTGGCGGAAAATCTGGCTGATGTAAAGCCGTATCCTGAAGACCAGGATGTCATTCATTCTTTGGATAATCCGATCAAGAAAGACAGTCATTTGGTGGTGATGTACGGCAATCTGGCTTTGGAAGGCGCAGTCGCCAAAATCACCGGCAAGGAAGGGCTGGTGTTTACCGGCACAGCCAGAGTATTCGATGCCGAAGAACAGGCGTTGAAAAGCATTTTAAACGGCGATATCGTCAAAGGCGATGTGATTGTTATCCGCTACGAAGGCCCCAAAGGCGGCCCCGGCATGCGGGAAATGCTTACTCCTACCTCGGCAGTCATGGGCAAAGGCTTGGGCAAGGAAGTCGCGTTGATTACCGACGGCCGGTTTTCCGGCGGCACCCACGGTTTCGTCGTCGGGCACATCACGCCTGAAGCCTATGTCGGCGGCGCACTGGCGATAGTCGAGAATGGCGATACCATCACCATAGACGCAGAAAACAACGAACTGAAACTGCATGTCAACGAGCATGAAATCGCCCGTCGCCTGGAAAAATGGACACAACCAGCGCCGCGCTATACCCGTGGCGTGTTGGCAAAATATGCCAAGCTGGTGAGTTCGGCTTCGCTGGGTGCGGTAACGGATAATCTGGATTGATGTAGGGTACGCTGTACGTACCTTTTAGACATTCACCATGAAGAATACGAAGAAAAGAGCAGTAGGAAGTCCATCGTTTAATACGCTGGTTCCCAAGCTCCAGCTTGGGAACCCAGATGGCGAAGCTCTAGCTTCGCGAGACAGGAAGCTAGAGCTTCCAATACTGAATTCCCAAGCTAGAGCTTGGGAACTAGCATCAGGAGTGAGCCATGACCACCATTACTTTCGATACGCACAGTTTTGTGAAAAAGCTCAAAGCGGTAGGCTTTACCGAAGAGCAGGCCGAAGTATTCGCCAGCGAACAAGCACGCCTGATTGAAGATAAACTGGCAACCAAAAACGACTTGGTCGAACTGGAAAATAACTTACGCCGGGATATGCGCGAGCTAGAATACAGAATTATCATCAAATTGGGTGGCTTGATGGCGGCATCGATTGCAGTTGTCGCTACGTTGGTTAAGCTGCTTTAAGTTTGTAACTCGAACGATGCGCTTCGTACCTCAGCACATCCTACGGCACTGAAATGAAGGCGTGGAAAAATGATCAAACATCTACCTATTTGGTTGATAACCCTTGTTTTAGTTGCTTTTACACTGGCTGTCGTCCTTATATATTCATACTTTTTCAGTTTCCCATTTTCCCTGTCAAAGGGAGATAAATGGCAAGAAGTATGGGGACAGTTCGGTGATTATGTCGGCGGTATTCTTAACCCCTTATTTTCTTTAACTACGATTTTTGCTTTGCTTTACACGATAATACTGCAAAGTAAGGAGCTGCGTGAATCTACCGAGCAACTGAGATTATCGGCAGAGGCGTTTCAAAAACAAAATACGGTGTTAGAGAAACAACAATTTGAGACTACATTTTTTCAAATGCTGACATTGTTTAATGAGATTATCAATTCAATCGAAACTACGGCCCCTATTTCTCCCTATGAGGATGTAGAAGATGTAAAGGGAGAAACCATTCGATTACCAAATAGATATGATGCGGATACAGAGGTAATCAAAGGTCGTAAATGCTTCAATGAATTTTATGAAAGACTCAAACTAATATATCGCCGCGACCACGGGTCTCTGTCTCCACTCTCAGAAAAAGAAGAAATTAAACAAATTAATGAACTCTATGATTGGTTTTATTCAGAACATCAATACGAGTTCGGCCACTATTTTAGGATGCTATACAACATTATTAAATTTGTAAAAAATAGTAATGTCACCGATAAACACTTTTATACAAACATTGTCAGGGCTCAACTATCTAGTCAGGAACTTCTCCTTTTGTTCTACAATGCACTAAGCGATTTGGGTAACGAAAAGTTCAAACCCTTAATTGAAGAGTTTGCATTACTCAAAACTATTCCGAAAAATGAATTATTGCAATCTGCAACGCATCCAAAATTGTATACCAACACTGCTTATGTCAATTCAGTCCTGTAGGGCACACCCTACGGATGTTGTTATGTTGAGTTATTTATCGCCGGACAGAGCTTGGTGGTTGAAACAATGTCATTTATGAAGCACATTCACCAATAAAATAACCATGGAACCACAAAAATCATTCGTCAGCTGGTTTAGGGATTCATCCCCTTACATTCATGCCCATCGCAACAAAACCTTTGTTATTTTCTTTGGTGGCGAAGCGGTGCTGGCTGATGATTTCGATCATCACGTCCACGATTTTGCCTTACTCAACAGTCTAGGCATACGCCTGGTTTTGGTTCACGGCATACGCCCGCAGATCGACCAGCGGCTCGCTAAGCTGGACGTTCCCGCCCGCTTTCATAACAACTTGCGCATTACCGACGATGTAGCTTTGCAATGCGTCAAAGAAGCAGCCGGATTGGTCCGCGTCGAAATTGAAGCCCTGTTATCGATGGGACTGGCTAACTCGCCGATGGCGGGAGCCAAGATCAAGGTGGCCTCAGGCAATTTTGTGATCGCCAAACCGATAGGCGTGATTGACGGCATTGATTACTGCCATACCGGCGAGGTTCGCCGTATCGACAGCGCGGCCATTCATCAGCAACTCGATCAGGACAATGTGGTGTTGATTTCGCCGGTTGGTTATTCGCCGAGCGGCGAAGTCTTCAATCTGTCGGCCGAACAAGTCGCCACCGCGGTTTCGATTGCGTTAAAAGCGGAAAAACTGGTTTTATTGACCGAACAAGGCTGCTGCAATCCCGACAACGGCGAACAAATCCAGCAAATGACCACTGCCGAAGCCGACGCTTTCTTGCAGCAACACCCGGACATATCCACGGATATCGGCTTGCCGCTCAAAGCCGCGATGCAAAGCTGCCAATTCGGCATCGACCGCGTGCATTTGATTGACAGAACCATCGACGGCGCGCTGTTGCTTGAATTGTTCAGCCGTGACGGCATCGGCACGCTGATCAGCTCGACGGCGTTTGAGGAATTGCGCCCGGCCACGCTGAACGACATAGGCGGCATTCTGGAATTGATCAAGCCGCTGGAGCAACAAGGCAAGTTAGCCAAACGCACCAGGGAAAAAATCGAAATGGAAATCGCCGACTATATCGTTATCGAACGCGACGGCCTGATTATCGGCTGCACCGCCTTGCACCCGGATGTGCAAGGCGGGTTCGGCGCGATTGCCTGTCTTGCCGTGCATTCCGATTATCAAGGCTCGGCCAGAGGCAATCGCATGCTTGAATATGTCTACCGTAGGGCAGCAGAGCTCAAGCTTAAAAAGCTATTCGTGTTGTCTACGCAAACCATGCACTGGTTTATTGAGCGGGGATTTTTATCATCGGATATTAGCGATCTTCCCGATCAGCTCAAGGCCTTATATAACCCGCAAAGAAACTCTAAAATTCTTTGCAAAGAAATGGCATAGCATTTTGTTATGAACAATAACCCCGCTTGTCTATCAATCCTGCAACTGTCTGATTTGCATATTTTGGCTGCGCCGGAAGATAAGCTGCTGGGCATTAATACCGAGCATTATTTCCACGCCTGCCTTGAACAGGCCTTTGCCGAAAAACGGCATTTCGATTTGATTCTGCTGACCGGCGACTTGGCTCAGGATCCTTGCGCTGCAAGCTACCGGCGCATCTTAAACAGTCTTGAGGTGTATGAAATGCCATGTATCTGCCTGCCCGGCAATCATGACGATTATGAGTTGATGCAGCAGGTATTTAATGCTGACAGCATTAATTGCCGCAAACAGGTTTTTCTGGATAACTGGCAGCTGATTAGCCTGAACAGCCAGATACCTGGAAAACCCGGCGGTCATCTGTCAAATGAGGAATTGGCGTTTCTTGAAAACTGCTTAAGTGAAAACCCAAACTGCTACGCGCTTATTGCCGTCCATCATCATTGCCTGGAGACTAAAAGCTCTTGGATGGATACCATGATCATAGACAACAGTCGGGAATTATGGACGATAGTAGACAAATACCCGCAAGTAAAAGCGATAACCACCGGCCATATCCATCAGATTTTGGATATAAAGACAGCGAGCCTTCGGGTATTGGGTGTGCCATCAACCTGTTTTCAATTTGTGCCCGGAAGCACTGAGTTCGCTGTAAACGACACGGCTCCGGGTTATCGGTTGATAGAGCTGTATGCAGATGGCCGGGTTGAATCCGAGGTCATTCGTTTAGCCGAGCCGTTGGCTGGGCTGCAAACAAATCTGCATGAATATTAACAGCAGGTTCCAGCTAAAAACACTCTACCTCTTGCGCCTTCTGCCTTTCACCGGTTCAATTTCCTTAGCTAAATACCCGGCAGCATTAACCGGGATGGTCTCGGCGGTCAGAATAACACCCAACTCGCTCATCGCTTTTAAATAAACCTTACGCTTGAAATATACCACATCCTTAAGCGGTTCCCAGTAATCCACCCAACGCCAGTCATCAAATTCCGGTTTGGGGCACTGATCAAAACGCACATTGGATTCATGCGTTACCAAGCGCAACATATACCAGATTTGCTTCTGGCCTATGCACAGGGGGAGTGAGTTCTTGCGTATATAGCGCTCAGGCAGCTGGTATCTCAGCCAATAGCGCGTACGGCCAAGTACCTCGACGTGCTGCTCTTGCAGTCCTGTTTCTTCGCACAACTCCCGATACATCGCGGTTTCTGGGTCTTCATTCGGATTAATCCCGCCTTGCGGGAATTGCCATGAGTTTACACCCATTCGTTTTGCCCAAAACACGCGACCCTCGTCATTGCAAAGGATGATCCCGACGTTGGGCCGGTATCCTTTAGAGTCAATCATGTTAAAACCTGTGTTTTTACCTTTCCTAGTTCTTTAATCTTGCTAATGGTAAAATTATAAAAAATAGGTCAGTAATGTAAATTAATGACTGCATTGTTCCATAAATAAAGTGCATACGCCATAGGGTACAGCTCTTTTTAATGACTTGAGACAGGATTAACCGTGAGCCTAGCGATTTTTGATTTGGATAACACGCTGATTGCCGATGACAGCGACTACTTATGGGGGCAGTTTCTGGTAGATCAGGGCATCGTTGATAAAAGTTACTATGAAAGCGCCAACGCCAAGTTTTACGATGACTACAAACAAGGTACCTTGGATATTGCCCAGTTTCTCCGCTTTTCGCTAAAACCTTTAGCGGACAATAACCCCGAGCAACTCTATCAGTGGCGGGCGCAATTTATAGAACAAGCCATCAGGCCTCTGCTGTTAACGCCGGCGCAACAGCTGATCGACAAACATAGAAACCGGGGCGATACCTTATTGGTTATCACTGCAACCAACCGCTTTGTAACCGAGCCGATAGTCCAGCTCTACGGCATTGAAAACTTGCTGGCGACCACGCCGGAATTTATCGACGGTCGATACACCGGCGGTTTTAACGGCATTCCTTGTTTTCGCGAAGGCAAGGTTAAGTTATTGGAGGCATGGTTAACAGACTCAAGCGAAACCATGCAGGATAGCTGGTTTTACAGCGATTCCCATAACGACTTGCCGCTGCTTAAATTGGTGGATCATCCCGTTGCAGTCGATCCTGATGAAAAACTGGCTGAATTTGCCGATGCGGCTAACTGGCCGATTATCAGTCTAAGAAACGGGCAATGTCCGACGCATCATTTTCAAAAATAGGAATCCGGCGAAAGGCGAAGGACGAAGGGCAAAAAAAACTTGCATTAAGGCTTAATTGTTTTTTCAATTTTAGCCCTTAGCCCTTAGCCCTTAGCCCTTAGCCCTTAGCCCTTAGCCCTTAGCCCTTAGCCTTAAACCTTGAGCCCAGCACCTTTTGCTTTTCGACTTTACCCTTTTATTCTATGACTATCATGACTTTCCCAACCATTGAATCTTTTGTCGGCAATACGCCTCTAGTCAGACTGCAACGCTTGCCTGACATTACCAGTAATACCATTCTGGTTAAACTGGAAGGCAATAATCCGGCGGGTTCGGTCAAAGACCGCCCGGCGCTCAGTATGATTAAACATGCCGAGGAAAGAGGCGAGATCAAACCCGGCGACCGCTTGATTGAAGCGACCAGCGGCAACACCGGTATTGCGCTGGCGATGGCGGCGGCAATCAAAG
The DNA here is from genome assembly GCF_037671525.1 of Methylobacter svalbardensis. Lineage (NCBI taxonomy): Bacteria > Pseudomonadati > Pseudomonadota > Gammaproteobacteria > Methylococcales > Methylococcaceae > Methylobacter > Methylobacter svalbardensis. Next base: position 65,314 of record NZ_JAWPOH010000005.1, on the reverse strand, counting down.
GTTATAAAATGACCTTGATTATGCCGGATAACATGAGCGAAGAGCGCCGTGCTTCGATGAAAGCTTACGGTGCCGAGATTATTCTTACGCCTGCGGCAGGCAGCATGGAAGCGGCGATTGATTTGTCCAGGGAAATGGAAGCTGCCGGCAAAGGCAGGGTGCTGGATCAGTTTTCCAATCCCGACAATCCGCGCGCTCATTATGAAGGCACCGGGCCTGAAATCTGGCGCGATACGCAGGGAACAATAACCCATTTTGTCAGCTCCATGGGCACGACCGGCACCATTATGGGAACGTCAAAATTCCTGAAAGAACAAAACAGCGATATTCAGGTCATCGGCGTGCAGCCGGAAGGCGAGTCTAAAATACCCGGCATCCGGCGCTGGCCCAAGGAATATTTGCCGACAATCTATCAGGCCGAGCGGGTTGACAGGATTATCGATGTCGATCAGATTTCAGCTGAAAACGTCACCCGCGCTTTGGCGGCCCAAGAAGGTATTTTTGCCGGAATCTCATCCGGTGGCGCTGTTCATGCGGCATTGAGATTGTCTGGGGAAGTTGAAAATGCGGTGATTGTGGTGATTATCTGCGACCGTGGCGATCGGTATTTATCCACGGGGGTTTTTCCGGGGTAATGTTGTTGGTGTATGTGGGAGCGGTTTTAGCCGCGACAATCGTGGCTAAAGCCGCTCCCACAAAGATAATGATTAGGCTCGTCCCGATCATCATCTTTGTCTTAACAATGCCCACCGCCCATGCGCTGGATAGTGTAGCGCTTGATGTCGGAACCCTTACAGGGTCGCAATGGCGATTAGAAAACATCAATATCACTCTGACCGACCTTGCGCAAAGTCCGCAAAAACTGGCCTTAACGATTGCCCGGTTAAGCCTGCCTAAACCGTTCAATGACCTCAATCTGGTCAATATCCGTTGTACGGCTTTCACCTGGCAAAACAAGGAACTGTTGTGTAAACAGGGCAGGGCAAAAATGCGTTCAAAACATTGGCAGTCGCCAGCCGCCAATTTTTCATTTCAGGTCACGGAAAAACACAGTTCGTTCAAACTAAGCGGTTTGCAGCTGGCCGGTGGAAACATAGCCGTTGAAGGCGAAGAGCGGGGCGAGCACTGGCAGTTGCAGATTAACGCCAAGGCTGTAGATGGCAAGTTGATTCAACAGCTGATGCCGCAGGAAATATTCAAACTGCAAGCCGGTAAACTCGATGTTAAGTTAACGGCATCCGGCAGTCATGAGTCGGTGAACAAGCTTGCATTAACTGTCGGACTTAATGGCCTGACCGGGCAAACCCAAGACGGTCGGTTGGCTACTGAGGCGTTAATGGCGGCAGCAACGCTGAATGCCCAAAATAATAACGGCGTGTGGCAATGGCAAACTTATGTTGAATTTAACGGCGGCGCGCTGTATTTGGAGCCGTTGTATCTGGAAGCGGCCGGGCAACATAGTGTTTTGGATGCACGGGGCGACTGGGACGCATCAAACCAACGCGTCGAAATCCACTCGGCAAGTTACCAGCAATCAAATGTCGGCGCATTAAGCGGCAGCGCAACCATTCAATATAAGGATGGCATAAGCCTTGATAAGGCTCGGCTCTCGTTGAACAGCGACAATTTGCAGGATTTTTCTGCAATCTATCTGAAACCGTTTTTTGAGCAGACGGTATTGCAAGGCGTTACGCTCGCAGGCCATTTAACAGCCGATTTTTCTATCAACCAACAAGCCTTAACCGCGTTGGTGGCAAGCTTTAATCATCTTGATATTAAAGATGAAGCAGGTCGCGGCGAAGTTCAGGGCGGCGCAGGTCGGCTTAACTGGTCGAGCGATGAAACCTTTAGCCAGTCCTCGGAAATAGCCTGGCAACAACTGCGAGTGCGTGCCTTGCCGATAGGCCCATCCAGGCTTTCGTTTCTGGGCAGGGCTGGTGATATCAAACTGCTAAAAAAGACCCGCCTGCCTTTTTTGGGCGGTGCAATCGCTGTCAATCACTTCAGCTTTCAGGCAAAAAAACAACAAGAACCCGAAGTGTCTTTTGAGGGTGACGTAAGCAATGTGTCGCTTGAGCAATTATCCCTGGCCCTGAACTGGGCGCCGTTATCGGGAACTATCAGCGGTCAAATTCCCCGGGTCGAGTACAGCAATAAAACCCTGAGTCTGGGCGGTGAATTGATCGTCAAGGTTTTCGACGGTGAAATTAAGATCAGCAACCTGGCCTCGTCGGGATTGTTTACCGATTTCCCCAAGTTCCATAGCGATCTGGAAATTGACAACCTTGATCTGGATCAGCTAACCAGCAAGTTTGAATTTGGCGGCATTACCGGCAAGTTATCGGGCTATGTCCGCCAGTTGTATATGGAAAACTGGCAGCCGGTCACTTTTTACGCCTGGCTGGGGACGCCGGATGACGATGACTCTCGGCACAGGATCAGTCAGAAGGCGGTAAAAAACATCGCCAATATCGGAGGCGGTGGCGCGGCGGATATACTGTCCCAGAGTTTCTTAAGCTTTTTTGAAACTTTCGGCTACGACAAACTGGGTCTGGGATGCTATTTACATGACGGCGTGTGTCAGCTGATGGGCGTAGAGGCCACAGAATCCGGCTACGCCATTATCACCCCCGGCGGCCTGCCGCGAATCAATGTGATCGGCTATAACCCACGCGTTGACTGGAATGTATTGATGGAAAGGTTAAAGCGAATTACGACCTCGGATGAAGTGATTGTTGAGTAGTTACGAATAGTCGAGATTTCATCGCTCTAATTTTTGTTATTACCGACAGCGGTCTGCCGCGAATCGATGCGATCGGCTATAATCTCCATGTTGACTGGAATGTATTGATGGTACGGAGAGTCGGCATCAATCCAAGTAATTATTGAATAACCGGGAGTCCGTTATGAGAAAAATATCAGTATTAAGCGCGTTATTGTTGACTGCCTGTGTCACCATCAACATTTATTTTCCGGCTGCCGCCGCAGAAAAAGCGGCAGATGAAATCATCAAAGACATTCAAGGTATCACGCCGCAAAAAACAGAACCTAAGGCCAGTTTGCCGGATTGGCAGGTGAGTATGTATCAGTTGATTGATGCGGCGATCAATGTGGTGGTGTCCCCGGTTCAGGCCGCTGAAGCCGACCTGAACATCGATAGCGCTGAAATCAGACGGTTGCGCGCCACTATGGAAAGCCGCTTTCCCAGTCTGCAACCGTTGTATGCGGCAGGATTTATCGGCATACAGGCGGACGGTCTGCTGGCGGTCAGGGATGCTGCAAGCGTACCGCTTAAAGACAGGAATCAGGTCAATAAACTGGTCGCCGCAGAAAATGCCGATCGGCAAAGTCTTTATCAGGCGATTGCCAATGCCAACGGTCATCCCGATTGGGCGGCGCAAATCAAATCAACCTTTGCCGCTCGCTGGGTGAGTAATGCTCAATCAGGCTGGTGGTATCAATCTTCAGGAAGTTGGAAACAAAAATAAACATGGCAAATAGAAGAAGAGCAAAAAAGAAGTTACCGGAAACGCTGGTTAACGTGACTATAGAATCCCTGGCCCATGACGGGCGAGGGGTGGCGCATGTCGACGGCAAAGTGATATTTATCGATGAGGCGTTGCCGGGCGAAGAAGTGGAGTTTATTTATACCGAAAGCCGCAAGGATTATGCGGAAGGCAAGGTGGTCAAACTGTTCAGTCGCTCCGCCGACCGGGTCGATGCGTTGTGCGCGCATTACGGCGTGTGCGGCGGTTGCAGTTTTCAGCATGTCGAATCATCTGCGCAAATCAGAATCAAGCAGGAATTGCTGATTGATCAGTTTAAACGCATCGGCAAGGTTGAAATTCCCGAGCTTTGGCAGCCACTGGAAGGACCGCATTGGGGTTATCGTCGCAAAGCACGGATGGGCGTTAAATACGTCGAGAAAAAAAACCGGGTGCTGGTGGGTTTCAGGGAAAGACGGCATCCGTATCTGGCTGAAATCGAAAGCTGCGTGGTGATGCATCCTATCGTCGGTACCAAACTGATGGACTTGTCGGAAATGATCGGCGGTTTGACCATCAAAGACAAGATTCCGCAGATCGAAGTGGCTATCGGCGATGACCAATGCGTGCTGGCGTTTCGGGTGCTGGAGTCGCCGACCGATGCCGATAAGGAACGGATGCGCGGCTTTGCTCATGAACATAACATATCGCTGTGCCTGCAATCCAAAGGCCCGGATACCATCGTGCCGCTGGATGGCGAACCGGAATTGATACCGACCTATGCGCTGCCGGATCAGGGCTTGGAGTTTAAATTCAAACCGGCGATGTTTACCCAGGTTAATTATGAAATTAACAAGCAAATGATCAACCGGGTGCTGGAGACCTTGGCGTTGAATGAAAACGACTCGGTGCTGGATCTGTTCTGCGGTCTGGGCAACTTTACCTTGCCGATGGCAAAATTTGCAGGAAGCGTGGTCGGTGTGGAAGGCGACCAGCCTTTGGTCAATCATGCCAAAGAAAATGCCCGGCATAACGGCATAGAAAACGTCGAATTTTATGCGGCCGATTTAAGCAAGGATATTTCTGATCAGCCCTGGGCTAATCGGAAATACAACAAAATTATGCTCGACCCGTCCAGAGCGGGGGCTTCCGATGTCTTGCAGCATTTTAAAAAATGGCAGCCCGAGCAGATTGTTTATGTGTCTTGTAACCCATCGACGTTGGCGCGTGACGCCGGGATATTGGTTAATGAACTGGGCTATAAACTGGTCAAAGCCGGGGTAATGGATATGTTTCCGCAAACCGGGCATGTGGAGTCGATGGCTTTGTTTGAGAAATAAAAAAGTGGGATTTAAAGGCTCGGTAATTTTCTCGTTCCCACCCGCCGCACCACTGCCATTAAGTTAAGGGTTTAATATATTGTGGGCGCGAATTTATTCGCGCCCACGGCATTCAGCCATAACATCTGGAAAGTTGGCCTGTTTAGCCGAGCAAGGCTTGGTATTAGTCGGTAGCGTCCAGTATTTTTAATATCTCTTCGCATATTTGTTCTTGTCTGACAGGGTCTGTGATGGGGTGTGATTGGTTGTCGGTGATGTAAAACATGTCTTCAGCCCGGCTGCCTATAGTGGTTATTTTTGCGCTGTGTAAATGAATGTCTTGTTGCACGAATGCGCGACCTATTTTCGATAAAAGCCCTGCATGATCCGTGGTGATAAGTTCTAAAATCGTATGCCTGTTTAAAGGATCTGCATGAAATTGAATGCGGGTAGGGATAGGAAAATGTTTGGCTTGCCTTGATTGGCGATGAATGTTTTTGTGTGTTTTTACTTCGTGATGCAACAGATTGTGACGTAGCGCGGTACAAATATGCACTTCCCTGAATAGTTCATTGATGGGTTCCCCCGATTGTTCAAGAACCAGAAAACTGTTAAGCACGTAGTCATCGGTCGTGGTCATGATTCTCGCATCGAGAATGGTCAGTCCCAGTTGGTCGAGTGTGGCTGTGCTCAGCGAAAAAATAGCCTCTTCATTTTTTGTGTAAACAAAGACTTCCGCACTGCCGCGTTGGGTTTGCGGGCGCAGCAGAACCAGTGGTAGCTCATCTTCTTTGGATGAGACTATGGCGATGGTATGCCAGGCTATTTCATCGGCCGAATACCTTAAAAAATAATCATCACCGGCATGTAGCCAAAATCTGAGCATAGTGGGTTCGAATATGCCGAGTTTGATCAGTTCGTCTTTTGCTTCTTTTTTATTTTCGAGTAGACGGTCAGTCAAGGTTACGGGGTTTTGCAGGCCTTTGTGCAAGGTGCTGTAGGTCACCGAATAAAGCTCTTTTAATAGGGCATCTTTCCATGCATTCCACAGTTCAGGGTTGGTGGCGCGAATATCGGCCACGGTCAGCAGATATAAGTGATTCAGGTATTCGGTGCTGCCGACGGTCTGGGCGAATTGATGGATAATATCTGGGTCGCTGATGTCTTTTCGTTGTGCAGTCATCGACATGACTAAATGATTGCGAACCAGCCAGCAGATCAGATTGGTGTCATGCGGGGAAAGATCGTGCTGAATGCAGAATTCTCTGGCGATTTGTTCGCCAATGGCGGAATGATCGCCGCTCCTGCCTTTGGCTATGTCATGAAATAGACCGGCAAGATACAGTATTTCCGGTTTTGAAATCAGCAGAAAAATATCATTGCAGAAAGGCAGTTCATCGAGATGTTTTTCCAAGGCAAAGCGGCGTAAATTGCGAATCACAAAAAGAGTGTGTTCGTCTACCGTGTAAATGTGAAACAAATCGTACTGCATACGGGCGACAATATTGGCAAAGCAAGGGATATAGGCGGCCAAAATCCCGTAGCGATTCATGCGCCTTAATTGATCGGTAATGCCTCGTGGTTGGCGAAATGCTTCTATAAAAAGACGATTGGCGGCTTTGTTATGCCGAAAGGAGTCGTCGATTAAATGCAGGCTTTTACGAATCAAACGTATGGTCGTTGCCCTGACGCCTTTGATCGATGAATTCTGTTCCAGAACTAAAAAGAGTTCCAGCAATGCCAGCGGATGTCGCTCGAAAAGGTCGTCATCAACGGCTTCAAGGTAACCGTTGATGACGACGAATTTGTCGTTAAGCGGGATGGGTTTATAAGCAACTTCTCCGGAAACGAAGCGTTCATTAAATAACTGCAACAGCATTTCATTGAGGCGTTCGAGTCCAAGTACGGTTTTGAAATAAAACTGCATGAACTGTTCGACATCCTGATTGTATTCCTGGTGCTCGGTACTGAAGCCGAATTGTTGGGCAAGATCGCGCTGGTAGTCGAAAATCAGCCGGTCTTCGCAGCGGTTGGTCAAAAGGTGCAGCGCATAGCGAATCCGCCAGAGTACTTCAAGCGCGGCAACCAGTTCCAAATATTCGGACTCGGGCAGGAAGCCGTATTTAATCAGCTCTTTGATCGATGAGGCGTTGTAATGGCGTTTGAACACCCAGGAGATGACTTGCCTGTCGCGCAATCCTCCCGGCCCTTCTTTGATGTTGGGTTCAAGATTATAGGCGGTATCATGAAATTTGGCGTAACGCTGTCGCTGCTCTTGCATTTTGGCCGCAAAAAACTGGTCTGACGGCCAGATTTTATCCGAGGTGGTTTGTTGTCTTAACACTTTGCGTAGTGTGACATTGCCGGTAATCAGGCGGCTTTCCATCAGGCTGGTCATGATGGTTTGGTCGGCTACAGCGGCTTCGACGCATTGTTTGACGGTACGGACGCTTTGTCCCAGTTTTAAGCCGATGTCCCAGAGAAAGGTAAAGAAATTTGATAAAGCTTCCTGGTAGGGACCGGTGTCTTCGGAATCCAGCAGTACGACTATATCAATGTCGGAATAGGGGAATAATTCTTTTCTGCCGTAACCGCCAACGGCGCATAGCGCAAGTTGGCTGGCGTGTTCGCCGAGAAAATGTTGCCAGCAGCAGCGTAACACCTCATCAATAAAATCGGATTTCTCTTTAAGCAAATTAGAAACCGATTTGTGAGGGTTAAACTTTTGCCGAAGTTCAGTGTCTTTTTGCTTTAGCAGCTGTTTGACTTGTAGCAGATTGTTCTTTTCGGCAAAAATCGATGGATGCATGCTAATTGCCGAACCTTTAAGGTGTTTGCTCAAGACGGTCACATTGCTTACAGGGCGTGGGCAAGGGGCGTGAGCTTTTCTTCCTGGCGTAAGGTCAGGATTTCATAGCCGCTGTGGGTGACTAAAATGGTATGTTCAAATTGCGCAGAGAGACTCCGGTCTTTGGTTACTGCAGTCCAACCGTCGGCCAATACTTTCATATGCCGTTTGCCAAGATTGATCATCGGTTCGATGGTTAAGATCATGCCCGCCTCAAGGACTTCTCCGTCACCGGCTTTGCCGTAATGCAGCACTTGGGGTTCTTCATGAAATTTTTTGCCGATACCGTGTCCGCAAAATTCTCTGACGACAGAGTAACGATTAGATTCTGCATGTTTTTGGATGGCATGACCGATGTCGCCTAAGGTGGCGCCAGGCTTGACCTGTTCAATGCCTAAAAACATGGCTTCCTGGGTTATTTTAATCAGGCGTTTGGCGTGCGGACTGACTTCGCCGACGCAAAACATTTTACTGGTGTCGCCATGGTAATCGTCTTTAATGACAGTAATGTCGATATTGATAATATCGCCCGATTTAAGTTTTTTCCCGCTGGGAATGCCATGGCAGATTTGTTGGTTAACTGACGTGCAGATTGATTTTGGAAAGCCGTGATAATTGAGCGGCGCAGGTATGACTTGTTGCACATCTACCATGTAATCGTGGCAAATCTGATTAAGTTCGTCGGTGGTAACGCCGGGAACCACGTAGGGTTCAATCATGTCTAAAACGTCGGCTGCCAGCTTTCCGGCAATACGCATTTTTTCAATTTCAGTTTCGGTTTTAATAAGTATGCTCATAAAACAGGTGCAAGGCTAAAGGCTAAAGGCTCAGTAAATGACACGTTTCTAGTCTCGTGCCGCTCACTTTGCGCTTGTGTAATGAATGCATTTTAACAGAGATCGGCTTGTTGTAAAAAAGTAATTATGGTATAAAGAGGGGTTCATTTTGAACTAATACTCACTCCTATCGTCACGTTTGGAAGGGTGCCGGCATAACCTGACTTTTAACGGATAATTGTTGCTGGTTTTCAGACGGGGTAGGTGGAGGCGTAACCCAACTCGGAACAGGCGTTCCGAATTTTAAATCTTAGGAGTACACATGTCAGCAGTATCTATGCGTCAAATGCTTGAAGCGGGTGTCCATTTCGGGCATCAAACTCGTTACTGGAATCCGAAAATGGCTACATACCTGTTCGGTTCGCGTAACAAAATCCATATCATTGATTTGGAAAAAACGCTTCCGATGTTCAATGACGCAATGAATTATCTGGGTCAGATGTCAGCAAACAAAGGCACTGTCCTGTTTGTTGGTACCAAAAAATCAGCACGCAAAGTGGTTGCTGAAGAAGCTGCTCGTTGCGGCATGCCTTATGTCAACCATCGCTGGTTAGGCGGTATGTTGACCAACTTTAAAACCATCAAGAAATCAATTAATCGTCTTAAAGAATTGGAAGCGATGAAAGCTGATGGTACGCTTTATCAACGTTTTGCGAAGAAAGAAGCCTTAGGTATGGAACGCGAGCTTGAAAAGCTGGAGCGTAGTCTGGGTGGAATTAAAGACATGAAAGGCGTTCCTGACGTGATTTTCATATTGGATGTCGGTTATGAAAAGAATGCGATCAGCGAAGCTAGAAAATTAGGTATTCCGGTTGTTGGTATCGTGGATTCTAATAATTCACCTGAACAAGTTGATTACATTATTCCTGGTAATGACGACTCTATCCGTGCAGTTAAACTCTATTGCGAAAGCGTATCTGCGGCAGTCATGGAAGCTAAATCGGCCGGTTTGGGATTGTCAGCAAAAGCAGATGATTTTGTTGAAGAAGCAGCTGCGGAATAAGTACAATATTATTTTTATAAGCGTTTCCTGAACGCTTAACGTTAGGCAAAAAAACGCCTCCTCACGGGGGCGTTTTTACAGTGATGAACAATAAGGAAAGACAAAGAATGAGTATGATTATTAGTGCAGCGATGGTTAAGGAGCTGCGTGAAAGAACGGCCTCCGGTATGATGGAGTGCAAAAAAGCATTGGTTGAAGCGAACGGCGATATGGAATTGGCCATCGAAAATATGCGCAAATCCGGCCTAGCCAAAGCCGATAAAAAATCCGATCGTATTGCTGCTGAAGGCATCATCGGCGCTAAAGTCAGTGATGACGGAAAAGCGGTAGCGATTGTTGATATTAATTGCGAGACTGACTTTGTTGCCAAGGCGGATGATTTCGTCAGTTTTGTCAATAATGTCACTGTAGCTTTGTTAAATTCAGATATTGAAACAGAAGAGCAACTGTTGGCAATGAAGTTGGCTGACGGCTCTATTGTAGATGAAGTCCGTCGCGGTCTGATTGCCCGATTGGGCGAAAACATTACTGTCAGACGATTTTTGAAATACCAGACCGCTACAGGTGGTACAGCCTGTTACTTACACGGTAATAAAATCGGTGTGATCGTCGAATTAACTAAAGCAGATGAGCAGTTGGGTAAAGACATCGCCATGCATATTGCAGCGAGTAAACCGGCTTGTGTTTCTGAAGAACAAGTATCCGCAGAGCTGATTGAAAAAGAGAAGGAAATATTCTCGGCTCAAGCGGCAGAAAGCGGAAAACCAGCGGAAATTATTGAGAAAATGGTTGTTGGTCGTATTAATAAATTCTTGGCAGAAATCACCTTGGTGGGTCAGCCTTTTATTAAGGACGATAAAGTGACTGTTGGCAAGTTGCTTGCCTCAAAAGGTAACAGCGTTATTCGTTTTTCCCGTTTGGAAGTGGGTGAGGGCATCGAGAAGAAAGAAGAAAACTTTGCCGAAGAAGTTATGGCACAAGTCAGAGGCACAAACTAATACCTTGGCTGTGGGCGCGGATTTATTCGCGTTGCCCCGCTATAAACGCGAATAAATTCGCTCCCACAATAATAAACACTAGCCCCGATAATTAAAATGACTAAATTGATTTGCCAGAGAATTTTGCTTAAGTTAAGCGGTGAAGCTTTAATGAGTGAAGCAGGTGGTAGTATTGATGCAGATATTGTTAATCGTCTTGCCATTGAAATTAAAGAGTTATGCGATGCTGGCCTCCAGGTTGGTTTGGTTATCGGCGGCGGTAATATATTGCGTGGAGCTGAAAAAGCTTCGCAAGGTTTAGATAGGGTAACCAGCGACCAAATGGGTATGCTGGCTACGGTAATCAATGCCCTGGCCATGCAGGATGCACTGGAATCCCACGGACAACAGGTCAGGGTGATGTCCGCACTGAAAATCAATCAGGTCTGTGAAGATTATATTCGCCGCAGGGCGGTCAGGCATTTGGAAAAAGGCCGGGTCGTTATTTTTGCAGCAGGAACCGGAAATCCTTTTTTCACCACCGATTCTGCAGCCAGTCTTAGGGCGATTGAAATCAATGCCGAGTTGATGATTAAGGCCACTAAAGTTAAAGGCATATATTCTGCCGATCCCCAAAAAGACAAGAACGCTAAGTTCTATTCGCGACTAACCTATGATGAAGCCCTGGATCAACGTCTGAATGTAATGGACACTACTGCATTGGTATTATGTCGGGATAATAATGTACCGATGCGGGTGATGAATATTTTTGAGCAAGGTGCGGTAATGAAACTAATGATGGGCGAAGAGATAGGATCTCTTATTCAACGAGGAACAGATAATGATCAGTGATATTCAACAAGACGCTTCAACTCGTATGAGCAAAAGTATTGATGCTTTAAAGCATGAATTCTCAAAAATAAGAACGGGCAGAGCTCATCCCAGTTTATTGGATCAAATTAATGTTTCGTACTACGGTACCGATTCCGCACTATCTCAGGTTGCCAATATTGCTGTTGAAGATGCACGTACCTTGACGATTACTCCCTGGGAAAAGGGCATGGTGCAGGCGATTGAAAAAGCCATTATGAAATCGGATCTGGGTTTAAATCCTTCTACCAACGGCATGGTTATCCGTATTCCGTTGCCGCCGTTGACCGAAGAGCGTCGTCGTAGCCTGGTTAAAGTCGTCAAGAATGAAGCGGAGAATGGTCGTGTTTCGATCAGAAATATTCGTCGTGATGCCAATTCGGCCATAAAAGAAGCGTTAAAGGAAAAACTGATTTCCGAAGATGATGCGCATGCCGCTGAAGAAAAAATTCAAAAGTTGACCGATCAGTATGTCAAAGACGTTGAGAAATTGCTGGAAGCCAAAGAAGCCGACTTACTGTCAATGTAATTGGAATTTAAATAATGCCTACGGATGACTGTATCAGTTCGGAATCAACTAACCTAAATAGCAATAATCCGCGACACATCGCCATCATCATGGATGGCAATGGTCGTTGGGCGCAGAAACGATTTATGCCTCGTGCGATCGGTCATCAAGCCGGGGTTAAAGCGGTTCGAAAAATCGTAGAGTATTGCGCTAAACAAAAGGTTGAGGTCTTGACTTTATTTGCGTTTAGCAGCGAAAACTGGCGTCGCCCGGAAGAAGAGGTGTCCTTGTTGATGGGCTTGTTTATGGCAACTCTGCAAAGTGAAATAAACAAGCTCGATCGCAATAATATCCGCTTACGCTTTATTGGCGACAGATCGGCATTCTCTGACAAGTTGCAGACCAAAATGGCCGAAGGAGAGGCGCAAACCAAAGATAATAATGCCTTAACCCTAGTTATCGCGGCTAATTATGGTGGGCGCTGGGATATGTGTCAGGCGTTCCGAACCGTGGCGGAAAAAATAGCTGCAGGAGAATTGAAAAAACAGGATGTCAGTGAGCAACTGATTAATCAGCATTTATCAACTTCAGACCTGTCTGAGCCCGACTTGTTTATCAGAACCGGTGGCGAACAACGAGTGAGTAATTTTTTGTTATGGCAACTTGCCTATACAGAACTGTATTTTACCGAAACACTCTGGCCGGATTTCAACCAGAACTCGCTTGAAGATGCTATCCAAAGCTTTAAAAAACGGCAAAGACGTTTCGGTCATACCGGAGAGCAACTGCTAGCTAAATCGATTACTTTAAAATAACTTGCTGGTTTTACCGAAAACTAACACTTACTTCAACTTCATATAATAATAATATGTTACTACAGCGAATTATTACCGCCTTAATTCTGGTTCCCCTGGTTGTGCTTGCTGTTTTTCAGCTGCCTTCGGAATATTTTTCATTACTTATTGGGTTAATCACGCTTTTAGCTGCATGGGAGTGGACTAATTTGATCGGTATTCATTCGCCGATCAAACGCGGATTATTTTTGCTTGCGTTGATTCTGCCGATGTTATGGCTGCATTTTTGGACGCAATTTCTGGAGTTGGCAGCTCAGTTATTAGATTGGCCTGATGTCAGGGACTATTCGGGCATTTTGGAATGGCTGGTTGTAGTGCCGGTATTGTTCTGGATATTGGTCATGATGTTAATTAGAAATACGCCTACGGGTGTTTTAAACCTTAAGCTAAAAACGCGCTATAAGGCATTGATCGGCTGGCTTGTTCTATTAGCAGTGTGGATGTTTTTGAGCCGGTTAAGAGCTTTTTACGGTTCGGAAATGACCTTATATTTTCTGGTTTTGATCTGGGTTGCCGATATTTCGGCCTATTTTTCCGGAAAGAAATTTGGTAAAACCAAATTGTCACCCGAAATCAGCCCGGGCAAGACGGTTCAGGGTATGTACGGCGCTTTTGTAGCCGGCGCCGTCTGGGCTGCTGCTTTTATCGGCTATTATAGTTATCGTGATGGTTTTATCTGGATGAGGGTATCCGATTTTGTACTATTGTCTGTACTGACGGTGTTGATTTCTATTTACGGCGATTTGTTTTTTAGTGTGGTCAAACGTCAACGTGGCGTCAAAGACACGGGGTCAATACTGCCTGGACACGGCGGTATTCTGGATAGGATTGATAGCCTGATTGCCGCGACTCCATTTTTTTATGCCGGTATAGTAGTCATTGGGCTTATGTCATGAAAGGCATTTGCATACTCGGAGCGACAGGTTCGATTGGCGTTAGCACCTTAGATGTGGTGGCAAGACATTCCAGCCTGTATAAGGTCATCGCATTAACGGCCAATACCAACATTGACGTTCTTTACGAACAATGTCTGGAACACCATCCAGAGGTTGTTGTTGTCGTGGATCAGCATAAGGCTTTAGCCTTTGAAGAAAAACTGAAAAATACGCCCATAGCCGATATAAAAGTATTGTCAGGCGCAAAGGCGCTGGAGCATGTGGCAACGTTGGATAACGTCGATTCAGTGATGGCGGCCATTGTAGGTGCGGCGGGGCTTTTGCCGAGTCTTGCGGCCGCAAAAGCGGGTAAAACCGTATTGCTGGCCAATAAAGAAGCCCTGGTGATGTCGGGTGCCATTTTCATGCAGGCTGTCGCCGATTCTGGGGCGCAATTGCTGCCGATTGACAGCGAGCATAATGCGATATTCCAGTGCATGCCTGCCGGATATAAAACCGGTATGCAGGAAAAACAAGCCAGACGTATTTTATTGACGGCTTCGGGCGGTCCTTTTCGGGAAATGCCCGTTGAGCAACTGATCAATGTTACGCCGGCTCAGGCTGTAGCTCACCCTAACTGGGATATGGGCAGAAAAATATCAGTGGATTCGGCAACCATGATGAATAAAGGCCTGGAAATGATCGAGGCTTGTATTTTATTCGATATGACCCCAGACCAGATTCAAGTGGTCATTCATCCGCAAAGTGTTATCCATTCGATGGTGGATTATGTAGATGGAACGGTTTTGGCACAAATGGGCAATCCCGATATGCGTATACCTATAGCCTATTCAATGGCTTGGCCGGAGCGATTTGATTCAGGCGTTGAACCGTTGAATATTTTTGATGTCGGGCGTATGGATTTTCATGAGCCTAGTCTGGAACGGTTTCCCTGTTTGCGTCTGGCCTATGAGGCTATTGCTACAGGCGGCACCATGCCGACTGTTTTAAATGCAGCCAACGAAATTGCCGTCGAGGCATTTTTAAATGAACAGGTTAGGTTTACCGATATTCCGCTTATTATTGAACGTTGCATGAAAAAATTCGAGGCCAAGACTGCCGATACCCTGGAAATTATTTTAGATGTGGATCAACAGGCCAGGTTAATGTCCACACAGATTATTGGAGAGCTTATCAACTGATGGATTTCTTGCATACGCTGTTTTATTTTCTAGTCGCCATCAGTGTCCTGGTTTCATTTCATGAATTCGGGCATTTTTGGGTTGCTCGTAAAGCCGGGGTAAAAGTACTTCGGTTTTCTATCGGCTTTGGCAAGGTTTTATGGTCGTATCAGAAAAATCCGGATGCGACAGAGTATGTGGTTTCGGCCATTCCGTTGGGCGGCTATGTCAAAATGGTCGATGAGCGCGAAGGCGAAGTTAACAAAGCCGACTTGCCGTATGCGTTTAATCGCCAGTCTTTATTGGCCAGAACGGCCATAGTTGCCGCAGGCCCCGTGTTTAATCTGGTGCTCGCTGTTGCGTTGTTCTGGAGTGTGCTGGTGATTGGCGAGACCGGTATCAAGCCGATACTCGGCGCGGTGGAGCAGGGCACATTAGCCGCAGCCGCAGGCTT
The DNA here is from genome assembly GCF_037671525.1 of Methylobacter svalbardensis. Taxonomy (NCBI): domain Bacteria; kingdom Pseudomonadati; phylum Pseudomonadota; class Gammaproteobacteria; order Methylococcales; family Methylococcaceae; genus Methylobacter; species Methylobacter svalbardensis. Next base: position 50,104 of record NZ_JAWPOH010000005.1, on the reverse strand, counting down.
TGTTGAAGGTGATCAGATTATCTCGGTTAACGACAAGCTGACGCCAACCTGGACGGAGGCCATGACCGTCTTAGTATCCTCGGCACTGGATGGTGAGCAGAACATTAAGGTCGCGGTTAAAAACATTGATGATCAGCAAGCTATCAGAACACTTGAGCTGACTGATAAAGACAGTGAAAATCCTGATGTACTGTATCAACGCTTAGGCTTTAAGCCTTGGTCCCCAAAATTACAAGCCATCATAGGACAAGTCCTGCCTGATAGTGCCGCATTCGCCGCCGGTTTAAAGCAAGGCGACCTTATTGTGAGTGCCGATGACACCCCCATGAACGACTGGATGCAGTGGGTGGTGTATGTAAAGGAACACCCCGGAGTCCCAATCAAACTGGTAATTGAACGCGATGGTGTGCAGTTGCCCGTCACCATTACGCCAAAAAGTGTGGCAATGGGGCAGAAGACCGAAGGTAAAGTCGGTGCATCTGTTTATATACCCGAAGAATTGATGAAGTCGGTAAGCGTGGAATATGCATTATCGCCGCTGGCTGCGTTACCGGTTGCACTGGAAACCACTTATTTTTACTCTGTTACCACCCTGAGAATGATGGGTAGGATGCTGATCGGCAAGGCTTCGATAGAAAATTTAAGCGGCCCTATCAGTATTGCCCAGTATGCCGGGCAGTCTGCGACCATGGGTTTAGTGCCCTTTTTGAAATATTTGGCCTTGGTTAGTATCAGTTTAGGCGTATTAAATTTATTGCCAATACCGGTATTGGATGGCGGACATTTACTGTTTTTTGCCATAGAAGGCATTAAAGGCAGCCCTGTTTCGGAAAGGGCGCAGATTTTCTTTCAACAAATCGGTATTGCATTACTGGTGTCATTAATGGCATTGGCTATGTTTTTGGATGTAGGGCGATTGTTTTAATAGCTGCTAGGGGCGACCTGCCGGATCGCCCCTACGGTAATTTAACGGTTCTACGTCCTATAAATTAACACAGGAATATTATGAAAAAAATTATTACGATTGTCGCTTTATCGTTACTCGGCCTGACTTTATCGGTGGCCCATGCTGATGAAAATGCTATCAGGCAAGCATTGGCTAAATCCATGCCATCAGTAACAGTCGAATCCGTTAAGCCTTCTGAAATCAGCGGGCTTTTTGAGGTTACCGTCGGCGGCAATATATTTTATGTTTCTGGCGATGGTAAGTATTTGATACAGGGGCACTTGGTTGATGTTGCTGCACGTACGGACCTTACTGAAGAAAAATTGAGCGGCACTCGCAAACAGGCTATCGAGAAACTCGGTCTGGACAAAATGATCGTGTTTAAACCCAAAATAAGTAAGTACACGGTTAGCATCTTTACCGATATTGATTGCGGTTATTGCCGTAAATTGCATTCTGAAATCGATCAATACATGGCTGAAGGCATCACTATTCAGTATTTGTTTTTCCCAAGAGCCGGTAAAGGTTCCGATTCATACAGCAAAGCCGTATCGGTTTGGTGTGCCGCTGATCGCAAAGCCGCCTTAACCGCAGCGAAAAAAGGCGATAAGCTCGAAGCTAAAACCTGTGACAACCCGGTCGATCAGCATATGCAATTGGCTGAAGATTTTGAAGTGAAAGGCACGCCGATGATCGTTACCGAAAAAGGTAATATTTTTCCCGGTTATCTGCCTGCAAAACAGCTGGTTGAAGCATTGGAAGATGAAAGAAATTCTAAATAAAGCGATGATCTAAAGACTGTCGGCGCTTTTAGGGAGGGTGTAAAAAAGGCTGTTATTCGCCTTAAATCATCACCACTTGCTAAAGGCGTTACCAAAGCAACGCGTTCGGCTTGTTCTTGACTAGTGCGGTTATAGATTCCTCGCCGCAACCAACAAAATCCGAAAAGATATTTTCTTATATAAAAGTCGGCCTTCCGACTACCACCGGGCTTGTCCAACAACCGGTTCAGATTGTGGTTCGCTATCGCTCACACAATCCAACCTTATTCGTTAGAACTCTGGCTATTCATGCTCACCGAATGCCATGCGCAAACGTTTCGCGGGGTTCCAGAATTCGACTCCCTTTGGATCAAACTGCTCGGGCTTGTAGGGAAAGTAGTTCTTCGCATGACCCTTGAGCCATAAAGTCATGTCTTTGTACTTCTCAGTGCCTGGCGACTTAAGAACTTCCAATAGCCGCTGATATCCAGGAGTACCGCCACAATCCTCCGGCGGGCAAGCCCTTTCTCCAGCGATACAAACAGGGTATTTGGCAGAGGTGTCCTTAATCAGGATGCCTTCTAGCAGAACTTCATGGCACCAACCATCACCAAAATCGTAGTTGTATTCGGCTCTGACTCCGGGCTCAGCAAAATACTCGGAAATTGGCACATTCCATCCTGGTAAGACCGTCCGGTCTGTTTCGGTGTCTGGGAGTCCAATTTCGACCACTTTTCGGCCTCGTGGTTTCTTCACTCGGAACTCGTGCAAGTGATAATCGAGCCACCCCATGGAGTCTTGGATTGCCACATGTAGATCCCAAAAAGAATAGTTGACGGGCACCTGTATCCGCCGCCAAATAGGTGGCTCAATATCCAGAAGTGTGACGCGGAACTGATAGATCAACTTACTGCTCATACCATTCACCTAAAGAGTTTTAACGTAGAGATGAGGGGCGCGACGATAGGAGCGTCCCATTCGACCGCAATGCTTTGCTTAATAGATTGCATATTTCAGGTGCCGCTTGGTACAGGCATGAATAGTGTGACAGTCCATTGAATATTTTGGTCGAGGTGCAACCGGGAATCGCTGACTTCAAGTACTCAGCCATCAGCGGTGGAGACCAGTTATCCTCGGCACCGTGCCAAATATGAGTATTGACGGATACCTCGGCGAGCGAAGTTTTCCATGGCCGCACATAAAGACCAATATCTCTCGCGTAGCCTCGGACGCGGCCAATAAAGCAGGCCTTCAATACTTTGGTGATGCCAGCGCGAAATTCACGGTTGGCGGCCAATGCCTTATCTTCGCCAGCGGCGCTGGCAAACAACAAGCGAAATAAGGCGTTGGGAGAAAGCCAAGCAAGCAATCCTTGCCAGTAAGACAACAAAATGAACAAGGCGGGTGCTGCTTTTGCCAACTCAAAAACCTGCTTGCCAGCCATGGCTTCAAGATAATTGCCAGTTTCCAGTGGTGCAGCCGCAGAAACCAAATGCAGGCTTCCGATCCCATTGGTCATGTAACGGATGGTCTGTAGCGCAATAAATGCACCGATTGAAAATCCAACGACATCTACTTGTTTCCCGGAGGTTATTCTTGAAATTTCCGCAGCCAGAAGTTTGTAATACGCTTCCCCATTAATGGACGGATCGACAGAAAGCCGGTCTAAACAAATAAACGTCAGGCCGTGATTTTTTCCTTCCAGATCGAAAATGCTACATTCTTCCGGCGCTCCAGGTGCTCCATGAAAATAGACCACTATGGGTCCATTGTCGGAGCCGAACTGACTAAATTTCAAAGGCTTATCCACCTTATGCATAACGTTACGGTAAGGGGCGCGCCGCTCTGAGAGCTTAAACGAAGCCGCCGAACCTTGATAAAAACGAAGCTTTAAAACTGCCAACGGGCGGCGCGTCCCTTTGACCGACTTGTTAGGCAGAGTAGTAAGTGCAAAAGTTAAACAACTATCTAACCAAGCCACGGTATTTAACCAAACTATATATTGGGTTTCTCAATATTCACACCATCCATAATCTTCCTGACTTGAGTATCGGTTTTTTTTCCAGTATCACTAAAGGCATCAAGCGAGGACTGAGCTGATGCCAGAATATTTCTGCACAGCTCCAACAACACTGGCGTGGGAATAGTGAGTAGGAGAACACCTTTGCGCTGTTCGATCTCATCATTGTCTGGGAGAGATGGATTCGTAACCGAATGAAATGTAAGTTTTGATATGGGATTGCCCATTAGTAGGTGGGAAATGCCATCGGTAAATATTTCAGGCATATTGTCATTGATGACAAGATCAAACTTCGCATCTTCTGCCCGAACTTGAGTGATAGTAGTCATACGTGCTCTCCTGTACGGATATTATTGAGCATTTTTTTGTAGTTAGCCGTTTGGCTTGGAAAATTAATAGCAGTTGGATAAGTGTCTTTGAAATTTGATGTTATTACCGTATTGCTGTAACGAGTAATTCGATCTATTGACTCGATAATTTTGGGTATTTCGCTTTCAAAGCTTTCGGCACTGAGCGCGGCAGGAGAAAGGTCTTCCCGCTCCATCAAAAACTTCCCATAGCTTTGAAAACGCACAGACAAAGCGACATCAAAGACACTGCTTAGCTTAATTAATGTAGCTATAGATAGCTTGCCGTAACTAGGATCTTCTATTCGAGCAACGGCAGATTGCCCTTTTAACCCTAATTTTTCAGCCAGTTCCTTCTGTGTCCATCCACGTTGAATGCGAAGATCACGGATTTGATAAGCCAATCCTTGCGTAAGATGTGAACGAACAAAAGCGTCACGGAATTCTTTTTTCTTCAGTCGATTGATTATTGCTTTTAGCATTCTGGATCACCTTCAAGTTTTAGGCATTTAGCTTTGGCGTTGCCATTAATAATTTCTTCGCGGCGACGATTTGATTTTCCACACCAGTTTTCAGGGTTCAATTTATTGCCCTTTTCTGTAGCCCAAATTAGGATGGTGAAATCGTTCTCCTCAGGGCCAAAATAGCCAATTGGTCGCTGTTGTAGTCTGTTTGCAAAAAATCGAGTCTCAAAAAAATTACGAAATTCTTTGCATTTTGACATCTTGTGAGCATGTGGCCGCCGCCAGTCCTGGCGATTTCTAACTTTAAGATATGCAAGTGCTACTTCCAGCTCCGCCTTTAGTTCTTCTGTACCGGAATCATAGGTTTCTTGTACCTCGTTTTTTCCGCTTGAACTTTCATAGCATTTTATTTTTAACATAAAATATCACATTATTGTGATTAATAATACCATGCTTCTGTAAGTTTATCTTTAAACAAGATTGTAAACATACACTATGCCACCCTTATGCCTAACGTAGAGCCAAGGGGCGGGAGCGATAGCGACCGTCCCGCTTGAGCGCCATGTTATACAATTTAATCATGGAACCATTCTCCATTACTTGATTTGTAGATTGCAATACCAATCAAACCTTCCCCCACGGCAAAGCTATATTCACTACCACTATTGATATATCCACACATAGAAACATCATGCCTTGGGTAAAAGCTGGGTTTATTAAGTTCAGCAAGATTATCTGGGTATTTTAAGTTTTTCGCGCGGTATTCGCTTAGTAGCGGAACATATTTCGAGCAAAAAGTTACATAGTTTCTAAATCCACCTGACACCAAGTAACCCACGAATAAAAAATATATAAGAGTTATGGCTAACAATGAGCCAGTAGCGATTTGAATCCATTTTTTCCAATTGGGTCTGCTCATAACGAAAGTGTATAACGTTACGGTAAGGGGCGCGCCGCCTACAGGACTTAAACGAAGCAGCCTAACCTTGATAAAAAACTGAATTTCAAAATCGCCAACGGGCGGCGCGTCCCTTTGACCGACTTGTTAGGCTCTGCAATTTAGCCAATGCCTAATTACCAGCAACCAAAAAGGTTTGTTTTGCCCGAATGCGGGATAAAAACCACAGCGAATTTTTATTGGCTCGAAACTGTTTTTGAGTTTGACTGCCAAGAAATATCAATTGTCCGATGCTGGCGCACACAGTCCCGAAGATATAAATTGATGAGACTTTGATAAGGCACACCAGTGCCTTCAGCCATTTCTTTGAAATAACCGACCACATCCTCGCCCAACCGGATAGTAACCGATTTCTTAAGTTTGGAAGCATAGGGGTTTTTTCGCGATTTCATTTGGGAAAGATCATATTCTGCTTTCATGGCACGTTACCTTTGTAATGGCTACATTCGCGTTTAGTTGCTTTGCGGGCCGATATTATCCTGATTATATTGCCTGATTCGCGCTCGCAGTGGCAAGCATTCTGGATTCACAACTAAAGCCAAGCATCAAGAAGCGGTGTTCTACTTCCGAATGCCCGTCATCATAAAATTGCACTGCAAATTCGTCATAGAAAACAGACTTGGCTTCTTCGGACGGGGCAACATGCCCCGTCCTGCTTTGTTTAACCGTGAAATGTTGGGTTGCGAAAAGGAATAAATGTGATAATGCAAGACCTAACCCCTTTCTTCTGTGCGTTAATAGCGCATGCACGGTTTGATGAGGGAGGGCAGGCGCAAGCCTGTTCTCTACTCTACCCGTCTTTCATATTTCCTGAAAATGATAAAGATAGCAAAAAAGGGTAGCGTCCCCTTTTGTTCTTCGGTCATTCATCACGTTCACCAATGTGTAATGATGAAACATGATCAGAAGCCATCCAGTCATTAGGATAAATACCTTGTGCCACCGCCCGATGAAAAGAAGAATAGGGCCAATCTTTAACGCGTGTCACCCAGCCATGCTTGACCGGATTAAAATGAACATAGTCAAAATGATTGGCATAATCCCGCTCATCCCAAACAGTTTGTTCCCAAAAACGACGCTGCCAGATTCCCCGTTCATGACGTTTAAGACGTACCTTTGAGCGATATTCAAATGCAGGAATTGCTTTAGAAAAATGTTTTTTAATCGCTCGCCAACGCCCCGAATAATCAACATCGCCCGCTGGCAATGTCCAGATACAGTGCATATGTTCCGGCAAGACCACCCAAGCATCAATATGAAACGGGGTATCACACTTAGTAACCCGCACCGCTTCGCGCAAAACATCAATATGATTGACCAGTAAACGCGATTGTGAATGGCGTTCCAGCAAGTTAACCGTAAAAAAGTAAGTCCCACCCGGAACCCGATTACGTCGATAATTAGACATTATTTTTTCGTAGGGTGGATAAGCGATAGCGCCATCCGCCAACAACACGCACAATAGTCATTATTACGCCCAATAACCCTTGTCAAATTAAAGCTCCACAACGTTTCAGGTGCATGACGCTCACGCTTATGCACCCTACGTAGTCATTTATGTGGGTTACGAGTTTTATCAGAAATTTCGCGACCGCATTCAGGACAGTTGATCAGTGCCATTACATTTCCTCTTGTGATGGCTTTTTGTGCCTAACGTAGAGCTAACCGGGCGCGGTCCGGAAAGCTGAAAAAATAAAACCGCATTATAACCGCGCTCCGGTTGAGCGCCATGTTAGGCGTAGGCTATTAACCCCTAGCATTTCGTCCCTGCTCATCTTCAGGTACTCGAAAACGCCAGTAACGATCTGGGGCTACCCAGACCACGTTACTTTTTGTTAGTTTTTTAAATTCATTAAGCAAAGTAAGATTAAGAACTTGATTCCCATCGGTATTTTCTCGAAGAAAACTTTCCTCTTTTGATTTAACTAGAAAATCAACTACATCGTCTTGATAAAGGCAACCACATTTTTCTAGTTCAACCTGCATCCAGAGAACTACAGATTTAGTATCCATTATTCATTTTCTTGAGTTACGATTACCAATGATTCTAAAGGAAACACGCCATTATCAAGTTTTTTCCCCGCAAACCATTGACACCTGTATGAACCAGTTTCTTCGTCGTTCAAGTTGGTTAGAATATCTTTAATAGTCATATCAGGACCACCTGATTTTAATTTTACGATGTCACCAACTTGCAGTTTTTTTTGATCGCTCATTCTATCTCCTTTGAGTGAAGCCTAACGTTAAGTAGACACCTTTTTAGGTGTATATTAAATTTAAATTGCCGGCGTATAATGCCGCTTCGGTAAGCCGTTAGGCTGGATTCTATAGTAATTACATTATTGATAGCAACCTGATTTATGCAAAATCAAAATACACTTCCTAAACTGCTTGATTGCCTGATGTTTTGGCTGCTGATCAGAGTCAGTTTAAGTCGTGTTAGTGTCTAATACGGCTACCGAAAAAATAAAACAATTAAAATCAGAGTGATAGTTGTTCTGCTTTTTTCGCTTAAGGCAAAAACAATTGTGCGGTTGCAGTCGGATTTGATGAAAAATAGCAGTGCAGGTAACTGGCGGTTAGCCGGTTTAGCTGATAAATGGCTTCCCCTGCTGAGGTGTTATGCACACGTTCGCCAAAGGCAACAGGGATAAGCGGCGTTTCTATCAGGGAATGGTGGAAGGTATGGCTGCGCAAGACGCCGCCAGGCATGGGCGCGGATTGATAGCCCAAGCCTTTCAGCTTGTTTTGCATGATCGCGTGTCCAGGCAACAGGCCGACCATGTCGCCGCGATTCCCGGCTATATCGACGATCGATTCCAGCAAATACAACATGCCGCCGCATTCGGCGTAAATGGGTTTGCCCTGTCGAAAATGCGTTTGCAATGCCGACTTCATTGCCAGATTATCCTGCAGCGTTTGCAAATGCAGTTCGGGATAGCCGCCCGGCAGATAAATACTGTCTACGTCAGGCAATGCAATATCGGCAAGCGGCGAAAAGAAAACCGGCGTGGCTCCCATTGCCCGTAAAACCTCCAGATTGGCGGCATAAATAAATGAAAACGCGGTATCACGGGCAATGCCGATACGGATACCCGATAACAGTTGAGGCGGCGTTTCCTGTTCGGGCGCTGTAAATTCGACAGCCTCGGGCAAGCTTGCCAGCCTAGTTGAAGCTATTGCCGTTGCTGCGGCTGACATTCGCGATTCGAGATCAAGCACTTCTTCCGCCTGAACCAGACCCAGATGCCGTTCCGGCAATACAAACCGTCTATCGCGGGGTATCCCGCCAAAATAATGCAGATCAGACGGCATGCCTTCCTGGATCATGTCGTTATGCCGGGGACTGGCGACGTTATTGGCTAAAACACCGGCGAATAGCAGGTTAGGCCGATAGTTGGCAAGTCCGTAGGCAATGGCTCCCAGCGTCTGGGCTGCCCCCGTTGCATCAATCACGGCCAGCACCGGCACCGAGAACAGTTCGGCCACATCGGCGCTGCAAGGTTCGCCATCGAACAAGCCCATCACGCCTTCAATCAGTATCAAGTCGGCTTCCAGCGCGGCTTCGTACAATAATCGCCTGCATTCAGTTTTGCCCATCAACCAAAGATCGAGCTGGTACACCGGCAGGCTACAGGCGCGTTCGAGTATCATCGGGTCGAGAAAATCGGGGCCGGACTTAAACACCCTGACTTTGCGGCCTTGCTCGACATGATAACGGGCCAGCGCGGCGGTGATGGTGGTCTTGCCCTGATTGGAGCCGGGTGCGGTGATGAACAGGGCAGGGCATTGAGCTTTTGGAATGTTCATTTCCAGACAGTTCCGGTCAAGTTGGATAACAGTATCGCCACCGTGTTGCGGTTCAGGTGATAACCGATAAAAACCAGTTCCGATTCTTGTGCGGATTGTTTGATTGCATCGGTGGTTATCGCCACACGGGTGCGCACGGCCTGCACCAAAGCAGATTGATCGGGGTCGGTCTTGATAAAGCCTTTGCTGCGCAACAACGGTTCCGATTTAGCCACTTCGATTAACGCCTGTTTGATTGTTTCCGCCTGCTGCGGCTTTGAGCTACGCAGTACGAACGACAGCCATCCCGGATCCTGTTCGTGAAAATGTTTGTGCGTTGCCAGTCCGTGACTGTGGCCCGCCAAACCGGAATGGGCGTGGCCGTTCAGTCTGACATGGCTGCCCAAGGTCGGCGTATCGGAACCGGGTAGCGGTGTAAACCGGTGGTTGATTGCTGTAAGCGTTGGCTGGTGCAAACGTAGGCCCAGGGCAAGCCGGATGTCCAGTTGCGCGTTGTAAGCGAGTTCGAGAAAGCGCACGTTCGGCGCACGGTCGCGAACGCGTTGTTCCGCCTGCAACAAGGCATCCTCATCCAGCGCATCGATTTTGTTCAACACCACTACATCGGCATATTCGAGTTGCCGTTCAAACAAGGTTGCGACCGAATCGGCAACGGCAGCATGCGGACTGTCAATATTCAAGTCACGGTCAAACTGGTCGGACAGCAGCAACGGCGTATCCACCACAGCCAGCGTCGCATCAAGGATAAAATCCCCGGCCAGTTCGGGCGATTGCAACAGCTCCATGACCGCTGTAGGTAACGCAAGCCCGGAGGTTTCTATCAATACATGATCGACATTGGCCCGGCGTTCGGCGATAGCCTGCAGGGTCGGGATAAAGTGTTCGTCAGTACCGTAGGCAATCAGGCCGTAAGGGAAATCATGAATCCGCACATGTTCATCGCCGCCAACGCCGTCGTTAATCAGCATGCCGTCGATGGCAACCTCGCCGAACTCATTGATCAATAACGCAAGACGGCGGCTTTGCCGACTCTTAATCAGGCTGCCCAACAAGGTGGTTTTACCGGAACCGAGAAAGCCGGTAACGATGGTGACCGGAATCATGCCGTGATATTCCATGCCTGTAACTGCCGTAATACCGCATCGAAACTTGAGGTCGCGAACGGATATTCAAGTTTCGGGCGCTTGATGACCAGCAATGGGATATTCAGCGACTGCGTTGCCGCCACTTTGGCATTATAGCCGCCTGCATCGCCGGAATCCTTGGTGATCACGCAATCGATTTTCAAATCCCGCCACAAGGCTTCATTGAACGCTTGCGAAAACGGCCCTTGCATCGCGCAAATACGGCTGCGCGGCACACCCAGGTCGATGGCCCGCTGAATGAATTCAGGCTCTGGCGTTATGCGCACAAACCATTCGCGCTCGGAAGCTCCCGGCGCATTGAGAAAGGTAGCCAAATCCTTGGAGCCGGTGGCCAGGAAAATACGCTGACCGAGTTTAGTGGCCTGCTTGGCGGCTTGCTCTGCGGAATCACATAAGCTAAAGACCATAGGATGTGCTGACGAAGGAAGCGCATCAATATCAAGTGTTCGCGAACGATGCGCTTCACTGTGTTCAGCACATCCTATGGAACTGGGGCGTTCAAAACGCAGATACGGGATATTCAGGCTTTGCGACAAGCCCATCAATTGTTCCGAGATCAGGTTGGCATAAGGATGCGTTGCATCGACAATTATCCGCGCCTGATTTTGGCTTAGCGCTTGTCTTTGCGCTTCAACGCCCTGATGACCTGCCCAGACCGACACGCCTGAACAATGCCGGGCGGCAACCTCGCCGCCGTATTCCGTCGCGGCAGATACCACGACCGGATAGCCTTGCTGCGCCAACTCGTTAGCAAGCTGATTGCCGTCGCTGGTACCGGAAAAAACCCATAGCGCGTGCTTGGGCAGTTCATTTGCCGGCTGTTCGGCGGGATCTGCCCCGCTATCAGAGCCGGGCAGATCCCAGTTATTGTAGCCGCGCGGCGTAAAAATAAAGCCGCGCTTGCGCTGGGTAAAACAGTTGCCGATCACGATGGTGGTCAGCATATCAAACTGCAAAGACAGCAAGTCTTCCAGGTGGTGAATGCTGACTTTCTGGCCGGGCCGATAAGCGTTATGGATTACGCCGCACAGCGTCTTCGGTGATTTTGATTCCAGCATGATATTGAGGATACGGTACACGCCTTCCTGGCGACCGGCGCTTTGCACGTTGTACAACACGCAGGCCAGATCGGCCTGGGCGATATGCCGTCCGCGCTGCTCAATCCAGTCCCAGGGGCATAAAAGGTCGGACAGGCTCAGCGTGGCGAAGTCGTGCGACAACGGCGAGCCCAATAAGGAGGCGCAGGCGTTGGCGGAAGTAATGCCGGGTATCACATTGACGTCATAGTCATCATCTTCGCGCATTTCATCAAAGGCCAGAGCCGCCATCGCATAAATGCCGATGTCGCCGCTGGAAATCAATGCGACTTTAGCGCCGCTGCGGGCTTTTTCGATTGCCAATAAAGCCCGCTCGCGTTCCTGAGTCAGCGGCGGCGTGTGGATTTCCTTGCCGGTTATCCACGGCTCAATCCAGCGCAAATACAGATCATAAGCCACGATAACATCGCTGTCCCGCAATGCCGCTTCGGCGCGCGGAACGATCAAATCGCTAAACCCTGGACCTACCGAAACCAAATTCAATACACCTTTCATTCTTTTATCCACTGATTATTAATCTGTAATATTTGTTTTTCATATTGGGCAAAGCAAGTGTTGAACTGCCTTGTGTGAAAGCCGTTCGTGCTGAGCCTGTCGAAGCATGAATGGCTTTCACACCCCTACCTATTTGTTGAGAATTCCAAAATCCCGCCCACCCTTCGACAAGCTCAGGACGAACGGAATTTTGGAATGCTCAACTGCGTGTTTTAGGTTCAACAGATGAATAGGGCGCCATGCGTGCCCTACATATTATCTTCAACCACTGCCACAGCCACCCCATCTAAGGCCGTTTTCGGTACGATCAATTTGCCGCGGGTGCTGGCAATCAAGGCGCAGGGTTCGCAGACTCCCGGCAATCCTACATTCTGTTGCACCCAGTCCGAGGGCTTTGTTACCCAAGGCCTGGCCGCCACTGTTGCGCTTGCTAATACGCGCAACGGCAAATCATGCTGCCGGCAAAATTCCACCAAGCCCGGCTCGTTTGCCTTCAAGTCTATGGTGGCTATTTCGCGCACTTCGTTTAATTGACGACCGCCCAGCGCTTGATGCACGGCTGCTGCGATTTGTTCGGCAGATACACCTTTACGGCAACCTATGCCGACCACCAAAGGCTTCAACGCTTCGGTCGCCGTAGTGACGACCGGCACCGCGCCGATGGCATTGGCGACGCGGTAAGCCAAACGGTTGGCGCCGCCTTCATGACCGGCCAACAGCGACACGGCAAATCGTCCCGCTTCGTCCAGCACCACGACGGCCGGGTCGCTATGTTTGTCCTGCGCTAAGCCATCCAGAAAGCGCACCGCGATGCCGCCGGCGGCGATGATGATCCACTGCTGATGGTTGCGAAAGGCGGTGGCAAACTGTTGTTTTTGACTTGTGTCGGTATGGATTGTAGGGACGACCGCCTGGTCGCCCTTTATTGTATAAAGCCAAGGCCGATATAAAGTGCCTCCCAGCTGGCTTTGTAACACGCTAACAAGCGACTCGCTTTCAGGGCGAACTAGCCAAACTCCTAGATCAAGGTTCATTCAATTGCCATGCTTAATCATGGTATTTGCTTCCTCGATTGTCGAAAGCAAACTTCGTGCCTTCGAGCACATTGACTACATGTGAATTTATAATAGGATTTTCGATTGATCCAGACACGTACTCAATCTTGGATGCATTTTTACGATTAAAGGACGAATAGATAACTTGCTCGGCATCACATACCACTGCAAGATTCGGATTATGGGTGACCATAATAATTTGCCGCTTCTTTTTCGCTTCAGTCAACACAGGCACAAGTAGGCTCACGACTGTCTCATTATCAAGGTTCTCCTCCGGTTGATCCAAGATGATTGGATCTCGGCCTTTGTCTACCAATAAGTAAAATATGAGAAGGAGTGCGCCGCGTTGACCAGGGGATAACTGTTCAATTTTGGTGTCTTGAAATAGTAGCGAGTAACGTGGCTCCAAATACGACAAACCATAAAGCAAGTCATAAACATTTTTTGCCGCCATATCTTTTCGCAGCATCGACGCAATTCCGATGGCATCAGCTTTGCCTCCCAATGCAGCCGCGTGAATTTTAGTATCAAGTTCGTTAACAAAACTCAACACATCTGCTTTTTGATTGAGATCGAACTGTTCAGAGAGGCGTTTCACGACGGCAGGGCCTTCGTCATCGCCTCTGAATTCTCCTGAATTCTGCTTGATAAGTGCAAATAGTGGAGATGAGAGGGCATCCGAGGATCCGCCTAATGTTGCCTGAAATTGCAACTTGTATTCATCTATGATGAGCTTGTTGCCTTGAATCAAATCCTGAACGGGTTTGAATAAGTCCTCACGCGCTTTTCTTTGTGCATTCAGAATGTCAAAAATGTCACCCGTTAAATTGCGACGCTGCTCTTGCTTGTTTTCAAGTAAAACAGGCAGTTCATCAAGTTGTGCAATTCTATTCTCTATACCTTTTAGCGTTTCAGGCGCATCAGATGTCCCAGTCAGTTCAAGTAGCTTTTCTTCCCAAACTTCGATAGCCTTCAGGCTGTGCTGATATAAAAGTTGTGGCTCGTTGAGCTTGGTCTTCAGTTCAGATTGCTGACTATACAGATCTTTCTTAGCCTGTTCATTCTGGCTGGATTTCTCTACTAGGGACTGCTGCTCTTGCGGAATCTTTTCTGATACTTCATCAAGTATTAGCTGTTTTACAGACAGTGTGGCAAGCTCGTGCAGCTTTACTCCCAAGATCTCTAGATCTTTCGCTGTGTCGTCTTGAAATTGCTTGTACTGTTTTTCCAAAGTACGCAGGCGTTCGCGTATAGCTTGGATGGCTTTTGATTTGGCAGCAAAGCTTGCTTGGGAATTCACGTTAGACAGAGCTTCTACTTCAAGTTTTTTGAGATTTTCTGTAATTTCTTCAAGAGATCTTACTGCTTTCAGTTCGTCGCTAGACAACTGCTCTGATGGCTTTGGCATGGCTACTGGTTTGATACTGTTATGCTCTTCAATCTGCCTATTCTTGAGCGCCAAAATCTCCAGTAGCGTCCGCTTCACTTGCGGTTGAGCTTGTGCTTCAATGTTTTCAATCTCCAGATTGACTCTTGCGAGGTCCTTTCGATACTCTCCTAACTGATCTCTATAGCCGCTCTCTTGCTGCTCAATCAGTTGGTCAAAATCAAGCGCCCCAAGACGAAGCGCGCCACCCGCGTAGTCAAAGATAACTGCTCTAAGTTCTTTCTCAAATGCTCCGGCGCGGCCTGCGATGTGGTCGTTGCAGAGGTTTTCAAAATGTCCTTGAGGGATATAGCGGACGAGTTGAACTTTGTCGTCTGCTGGATCATCGGAAAGCCTGCGTACTTCTTGACTCTTGTCCAACCACTCTAGCTTGCCAGTAAATTGCTTGGCAGGATCACCATAGCCTGATTTGCCACGAAACCTGTTTTTTTGAAGAAATGAGAAATGCTCTTTTTGTTGAGAATTCCCCAGAAGAGCTATTACATCTGCAAGGGCACTTTTTCCGCTACCTTTATTGCCAATGATTGCTACTAAACCATGATTTAATTGTACTCGACAACCCGCAAGCCACTCTTCAGGAATTGTGCTATCTTCATTTTTCTGAACATTAATAGAGTCAATGAAGAAGGTTTTGTTCTCGGCCACTTCGCGAAGTTTTTCTGGTAACTCGCCGATGAAGGCACGATCTGCGGGTTCCTTGATTGCTTGTAGAAGACCAAGAAAGGTGGGGTCAGCTTTAATCCAGCAGTATCGTTGCATATCGGGTACAAATATCTTTTCGAGACTGTGCGCATCCGATCCATGAAGACAGGGCTTCAATGAGTTGTATTGCCGTTTTATCTCCGAAGCTGGGTGGCTGTCTTTCAGACCGAGATAATGTAATCGATCGGCAGGATTTCCGCTAAAAACAAAATGGGATTGCCTTAGTAATTCATCCCTGGTTGCGGAAAAGCTGTCCAACGGAAGCCCACTGATACCATCCTTGCCGTTGGCTATTCCCACCACACTGTGCATTTTCAGCCAGCTATCGTTATCAAGCCATTTAAAAATTTCTGTATGTGAGGGTTTGAATTGTTCAATACCAACTTTGTATGCGGCGGCATCATCTTGAAGTGCTGGGTTTTGTGCTTTCGCAAAATCAATTAACTCATCATGTATGCACCCATAAGACTGATTGTTGTAGGTTATACGTAGGTTTCTAAGCGACTTCTTGATCTTTTCCACATGCCCAATCCCTGTTGCATCTATTAGCAGGTGGATATTTAATGCGCTTCCATCTTTGGTTTGAGGGGAGCACCTGAATTCAATATTGGGAATCAGAAGTATTGAATTTAGCCGAGGTTTCTCTGGGTCTTTCTGATTGCTGAGCAATCTTTCATAACCATCGATTGTCATGTAGTCGGTGACACCAATCACAGCAATATGATGCTCTGCTGCGGCCTTTTCTAATCCATCAACATAGCTGTCCCATGTAACACCTGGAAATGGGTTGCCTAATTGACTGGCTGGAGTATGGATGTGCAAATCCCATCTGCGCCATTCTGCACCCCGTGGAAATTGCTTTTTGTCGGCACTCATATCAACTCTCGTCCTCTTTTAGATTAATCAATACCTTGGATTTCCCACTATCTGAGTCCAACGCCTGTATATCCAACCCCCTCAATCTCCTGCAACGATTTCCCCGCAATCCCCTGCAAGTCCCCATACATGCCCACGGTTGCCCCCATCACGCGCTCAATCTGTTGTTCGCGCTTGGCCCATTGTTTCATGATAGCTTTTCTTTCCTTGTCGAGGTCTTCCTGCATGGTGGAAAACGCTTCGACGATAGCCTCCACCCGCTGACGGAAGCGCGGTCCGGTGAGGTACTGGTAGACCATCTCGGTCTTGGTCTGCTGGCCTTCTGTGGATTGCCGCGCAAGAGCAAGCTCCAGCAATGACTGGCGCAAAATCATCGCCACAGGCAGCGCGGCGCGTGGGTGCGTTACCCAGACGCCCTCTACCATTTCGAAGGTTTCAATACCTTTCGCAATGTCTGGCTCACGATCACGGCGATTTCTGCCTTCGCTGTCCGCTGATCATCACGAAGTTTTACCAGCCAGGCATCGCTCCAGTTCTTGGTACGTTTGAACTCCCACAAGATGGTGCCGCCAGAATGACCGCCTGCACCGACAACACGGTGCAGCACATCGCCGCCAAATTCGCCTTTGGGTACCGGTTCAATTGCATCAAAAGGAAATTTTGTGCGCAACGGTTTTCAAGCTCCAGTTCCTGAACTTCGCCTTGCAATTGTTGTGATCCCTGTTCGGCCCTGCGCTTGAGATCCTCGAT
The DNA here is from genome assembly GCF_037671525.1 of Methylobacter svalbardensis. Classification (NCBI taxonomy): domain Bacteria; kingdom Pseudomonadati; phylum Pseudomonadota; class Gammaproteobacteria; order Methylococcales; family Methylococcaceae; genus Methylobacter; species Methylobacter svalbardensis. The sequence goes on along the minus strand of NZ_JAWPOH010000005.1, from coordinate 33,231 downwards.
CTGTTTCTGCATCGCGGCAATGGTCTGCTCCTTCTCCATTACCTTGAGTTTCTGTTCGTCCTCGGCTTCTTTTTTGGCTTGTTGGCGGGTAGCGTCGAGTCCTTCCTGCACACGCTTTTCAACGGTGAGTTCCTGTTCACGTTTAGCATCATCCAGTTCGCGCTGTTTTTTGATCAGATCGGTCTGTGCCTTCTGTGCCTCGGCAAGTTTTTCTTCACGGCTTTTCAGCACTTCTTGCAAGTCAGCCACTTCACGGGTTTTCTGTTCAAGGTTGTTTGCGGCAGCCTGCATGGCTTTTTGGGCCTCCTCAGCCACGATCCTGGTTCGGTCCTTTTTCAGTTGCTCCTCAACCTGATCGGCCACTTGCTCATCAAGTTTGTTCTTGGCATCGGCGAGTTGTTTTTCCTTCTCACGCATGGCCTGTTCGCGCATGGCAATGTCGCTGTCTTTCTGCGCCAGTTGCTGTTCAAACTGTTTGCGGGTGGATTCAATCAGTGGCGCAGCCAGCGATTCGGTGAGTTTGATTTCCGTTTTGCAGTTAGGGCAGGTGATGGTGGGTTCGGTCATGATTTGATTTCCTTCGAAGTATCGGGACTGCACTGTTTCGCGATCCTGCTAATGCCGAACAAAGCGATGTTGAGCAAATCGGCTTTGGTGGATTTTGTCTGTCCAGTTTGGCCAATTTTATCACATGACCATGCCATCAGTTTCTCCCATTGACTAGCATTTCTGCGGCGTTTTCAGTTTCTTCACGACGCGAAAAATATGCGTGAAATCCTTGGAATACAGACTGGATTCGGTTTGTACGTCGCGCCCTAAAGCTTTGCCCACCAATAACATCGTGGTCAGATTCCACTCGCTTTTCTTGGTTTCTTTAATAATGGTAGCCAAGGTTCCCTGATAAGACCGCTCTTCCGGCCAGGTTGCCCGATAGACCAGCGCCACCGGCGTGTCGTCCGGGTAATGCAGGCGCAGGTCGGCGACTATTTTTTTCAAATGCGGCCCGGACAGGAAAATGCACATGGTCGCTTGGTGTTCGGCCAGCCGTGCAATTGATTCCAGTTCCGGCACGGCGGAGGCGCGGCCGGAAACACGGGTCAGGATCACGGTTTGCGATACTTCCGGCTTGGTCAGCTCAGCTTTAATGGATGCCGCCGCCGAGGTGAACGAGGACACGCCCGGTACAATGTCGTAGTCGATACCCAGGGCATCGAGTCTGCGCATTTGCTCGGCGGTTGCGCCGTAAATGGCAGGATCCCCGGAATGCAAACGTGCCACATCGCAATCGATTTTTTGAGCGCGGCGGTAGCAGGCTTCCTGCTGATCAAGGTCGAGCGTGGCCGTGTCGATCAGTTCGGCATCGGGGCGGCAATGCTGTAACATGTCGGTAGGCACCAGCGATCCGGCGTACAGCACCATGCTCACCCGGCCAAGAATATTTGCGCCGCGCAATGTGATCAGATCGGAAGCGCCGGGGCCTGCGCCGATAAAATATACTTTCATACGTGTCTTTTCTCTTTTGGGGTTTTGCGTATTAATAAAGTGGCGAGATAGCCCATCGCTGAGGTGGCGCATAAATCGCTTACGCCATCGACCAGCAGTTCATCGGCCAAGCCGATGCGGCGGGCAAAGGCGCAGTGTTCGGCGATGCCCATGTCACGGAGCAGAGCCAGCACCCAGGGCAGGCGTGCGCCGATTTTCATCAGCACCACAACGTCATGGCTTTCGATGTCCTGCCGCAGTGTTGCTGCATCTTCGGGGCAGGGCAGAATCAGGCTGCGCTCCTTGCCTACACCCAACGGCCAGCCCATCGCCGAGGCCGCTGCCGCATAGCTGGTGATGCCGGGGAAGGTGCGTTGCGGCAAATCCGGCAAAAGATCCTGCAAAGCCGCCAATATATAGCCGTAAGTGGAGTAGGTCAGGCTGTCGCCTATGGTCAGGTAAGCCACGTTCAGGCCTGCGCACAAATCGACGGCAATGGCCTCGGCCAACTGCGCGTAATGTTCGCTCAGCACGGTGCGGTCAGGATCCATGGTGAATTCTATTTCCCGTATCCTATCCTGATTGATGGCTATGCCTGTTAAACATTGCAAGGCCACTGACGTTTCCGAGGTGCGCGCACGAGGCGCATAGATAATGTCGGCCTGCTGCAATACCTCAACCGCCGCCAGCGGAATATAACCAGCAGGCCCCGGCCCTACGCCAATGCCCCAGAATGTACCTAATTGACTCATACTGCTTCTCTCATTTATTGCCTCGTTGCCATGCACTGCGTCACTGCCATTAAGTTAAGACATGGACATGATTGTGGGGGGGCGACTTCAGTCGCCTGGTCAGTAACAACTTGCCACTCAATCGGCGACTAAAGTCGCCGCCACATCAGCAATTATTTTCCCAAATCTGTTTAACTTAATGGTAGTGATGCACTGCGTGGGAATGCGATGAAGGAGCGACAACTCTGCAATCGCAGCTCCAAATATCGCGGGCATGGCCCGCTCCTACGGTATCATTGTGTTTCTTAATTTAATGGCAGTGACGTAGCGCATGGGGAACGAGAAATCACACGTTATTTAGCGCACGGCACGCCCTACTTAGCCGCTCCTTTATACTTCACCCAAACTATCCGCTTGCAAATTAAATAACCGCACTTCAACCTTTTTCACAGCAGGCACTCTGGCTTGAACAAGCGCGGCGATGCGCTGTTCGATATCTATCCACAATGCCTGTGCGCCGGGCTCGTTCTTTAATCTTTCCGTCGCTGCTTCCACTGTGTTTGCCTGTTCCAGTTCTTGTACCAAAAGGCTGTTAAACCCTCGTTCTGCCGCCACCCGGGCGACGACACTCATAGCCATGTCGCTCTTGCTGGAATGCGTATCCCATACGCCATCCAGCACTTTGGCAAGTTTGCCCGGATGCCCCAGCAGCCACAGCACATCCAGTTGACGCTGCTGTTCAGCCAATGCCTGCTGCACAAAGTCGAGCGCGTCGCCAAGAAAATTGGCGATCTGCACTGAGCGTTGTTCGGGTAAACCCAGTATCTCTTTGGCATAGACGCGGCCGATTTTACCCGGCAGCAAGGCGATGCTGTTTATATCGTTGTTTCCCAGCGCAACGCGCACATACACTTCAATCGAGGCAATCCATGACGCCAGCGATAAGGGCTCGACGATGCCTGAGGTGCCGAGTATCGAAATGCCGCCGACTATGCCGAGTCTCGGGTTAAAGGTCTTTCTGGCAATCGCTTCGCCGTTGACACAGCCTATGGTCAGGTCGAAGCCTTGATCCCCGTTCCCTTGTATTTCGGCGATGGCCTGTCGCATCATCTTGCGCGGTGTCGGGTTGATTGCGGGCTCTCCTACCGCTACCCGCAGACCGGGCTGGGTAGCGGTGCCGACGCCGTCTCCTGCGAAAAAACGCAGCTGTCCTTTATCGTTTTTTCGAACCTCGGCGAAGATGGTTGCCCCGTGCGTGTTGTCCGGGTCATCGCCGCCGTCTTTGAACACTTCGGCGCGTACTGTTCTTGAACCTAGCCAATGAATGTCTTGAATCGGTACGATCAGGTAATGGGCATCGTCAGGCAGTGTTATCTGCACCTGGGTGCGGCGCTCGCCGTGCAGCAGCAGGTAGAGTGCCGCCTTAACCGCCGCGGTGGCGCAGCTCCCGGTAGTGCGCCCGCGCCGTAAACCGTTAGGTGCGAGGACATTGAGATCGAATTCCTTAAGCTCCGTCCGAGCCATACTCTGCAAGCTGGTTTACCGCATCGATCATCAAGCCGTTGACGACGGTTGCCGCCCACGGCGAACCGCCGCGCGTGCCGCTGTTGGTGATGCGCGGCACTTGCAGGCAGCGTTTTAATTCCGCTTTCGACTCGCAGGTGCCGACAAAGCCGACCGGCAAGCCGATCACCAGCTGCGGCCGCCAGCCGTGTTCACGAATCAACCGCACAGTTTCCCTGATCGCAGTCGGCGCATCGCCTATAGCCAGCACGATATCGTTGCCGAATTTTTCGAAGGCGCGGCGAATTCCGGCGGCGGAACGGGTGATGCCTTGTGTTTGCGCCATCAGCGCGGTTTCGCGGTCATGAACCCCGCACCAGGTTTCGATGCCGAGTTGTTCGAGCAGGGCGCGCTTTAGGCCGGTCTGCACCATGGTCACGTCGGTCACTACACGCTTGCAGCGCAACAAGGCGCGGATGCCGGTTTCGACTGCACCCGGCGAAAAATAAATGTCATCGACCGCATTAAAATCGCCGCTGGTATGCACTAGCCGTTGCAGCACGGTCAAATGCGCCTCGGGGAAGGCAGACCAGTCGCGCCCGGCAGCGATGATGCGGAAACTTTCTGCCTCTATCGGATGCGGCACGTAAGGGGTAAATCCGGTTGCTGCTTGATCTAATGCGGCTTTTTCGGACAGGCCGCGCACCTGAAGATGATGCGGGCGTTGCGGCTCGCCGACCTGTTGTTCAAAGCCGACGATTTGCACCCGGTATTTGCATAGCGAGCAGTTCATTTCCGCGCGGCCTTCTATCGCTTCCTGCGCCCTGGAAATCAGCACATCGGCCACGTTCGGATGCACGCCGAGATAACTCGCCTTGAGTACTTCCAGCTCGGGTTCGCGTTCCTGCAACGCATCGGCCGCCTCATAAATACGCTTGACCAGTATGCCGTCGAACAGGAAAAACGGCACCACGATCAGCCGTGCGTAGCCCAGTCTGGCGGCGGCGCGCAGGCCGTCGGCGACCAGCGGTTTGGCCGTGCCTGAATAGCACACGTAAGATCCGCCAAAGCCCATGCCTTCTTCGATCATGCGCGCGAACTTGGCGACTTCGCCATTCGCATCGGGGTCGGTGGTGCCGCGGCCGACCAGCACCAGGCAGGTGTCGGTGCGGCGTATGGTCTTGGAGGATGCCGATTCGGCCTCGACGATGCGTTGCTGAGCCACTTGCAGCAACAGCGGATGCAAGCCCATCGGCACGCCGAAATGAAATTCGATGTCGGGATGTTCGCGCGCGAAAGTCAGCAACTCGCTGGGCATGTCGTTTTTGGCATGGTTTGCCGCAAGCAATATGCCGGGCACCATGACGATTTGCTTGGCATTCTGCGTTGTGTGGGCCGCAATCGCCTGGTCGATAGTCGGCCCGGCGAATTCCAGGTAGCCGTGACTGACCACATGCTGCGGCGCGCGTTCCCTGACCAGTTTAACCAGTTGCTCGAATTCCCGTATGCCGTCGGCATCGCGGCTGCCGTGACCTGCGATAACCAGACCGAATTGTTGGTTGGTATCAGTCTGCATTCGGTAACGGCTCCATTGCAGGTTCAATCTGGCTGGACATCGGTGTACGGGTGCGGATTAGCATGATGCTCATGTCGCTGAACTCCTGTTTTGCACAGTCGGCCAGCGTGCCATGCCATTCCGCTTCGGAACGGGTTAAATTTTCCCAGACCTCGGTCGGATGATCGGGCGATATGCCTTGCTCCAACAGGTAAGCGGCGATATGACGCGGCATGAATGATCGCGCTTCGTCCCACGGACAGGGAATCACGATCGCATTGCGCTGGTCTTGCAACACATGCACCAGATGTTGTTTAAACGGAGTCAGATCGCCGCGGCGGTGAAAGGTGATAAACGTCGTTTCGTCAAAACAGACTTTGGCGCGCGATGCGAGTATCTGCGCCGAAGATATGCCCGGTACGGTTTCCACCGGGTGGCCGCAAGCGCGCTCGACCCGTTCCAGATACTGGAAGCCGCTGAAATGAATGTCGCCCATGAATACCACGACGCAGTTCTTGCCCGCATGGTGCTCAATCGCCACCTGCGCCAACTGCTCGGTCTGGTCGCGATAATTCATCAGCACGGTTTGCGCGGTAGCGGGAATCAGGCTTTGCACGACGTTAATGACGGCATCGAATCCGGCGACTACATCGCTATTGCGGATCAGCTCCGCGCCGCGCTGGGTCAGGTAAGCCACGTCGCCAGGGCCTGCGCCTATGCAGATAATCATAATTGTTCCTTTGTAGGGGCAATCGGTAAGCTGCCCGTCTTTATTGAAATATTATTCATTTTTATGCGCTCGTTCCCAAGCTCCAGCTTCCAGTCCTGTCTCGCGAAGCTAGAGCTTCGCGTACTGAGTTCCCAAGCCAGAGCTTGGGAACCAGCATAATAAAATACATCATGTTCAGCATAGTAGGGCGTGCCATGCGCGCCTTTTTGGAGCTAAGGCGCGCATGGCACGCCCTACGTCGAAAAAATGTAATATCATTTAATGCACCCACGCACCGTAAGCGCCAGGTTTTCCGCCGATAATTCTTCCAGCGTCAGGCATTCGGCACCCAAGGCTTGCGCCAGTTGACGTGCTTTACCCAAACGCAAATAACCGGTTTCGGTATCGAGCACCAAAGCGGGTACGCCGCGCTCGGCAAGCAATGTAGCAAACCGTAGCGACTCCTGCCAGGGATCGTTGCCGTCGTTCAGCGCAACATTGGCTTTGCCGTCTGTAAGCAATACCAGCAACGGCGGCATGCTGGTCTTTGCCAGCGTTTCCAGTGCGACAGATAGTGCATGAGGTAACGGCGTGCGCCCTCCGGTAGGCAGTTCGCGCAGATTCTGTTCGGCAAGATCGACGCTGCATGTGGGCGACAGCAATAACTGTGCGGATTCGCCGCGAAAGCTGATCACCGCGACTTCGTCACGCTGCTGGTAGGCATCGGTAAGCAGCGATAACACCGCGCCTTTGACCGCTTCCATGCGTCGCTGTGCCGCCATGGAGCCGGAGGCGTCGACGACAAACAAGATCAGGTTGGCGTTTTTGCCGGTGCGGACTTGTTGATGCAGATCGCTTTTCGTCACCTGGAAATCGTCCGAACCTCGAAGCGCCGCGCTACGCAAGGTCGCACCGACGGCGAGACTGCTTGGGTTCTGGTCCGGTACGACTCGCACGACACGGCCGCGCGGCGCATCTTGTGCAGTGCTGCGCTTGCCGGAAGCGTAGCGATTGGCAACGGTATCGACTTCTATTTTTCGGACATTACCGGCAGATGCGGCAGCGAATACCTGTTGTTCGTCTTGCGACTCGCCGTTATCTTGATCATTTTCCTGGTCGTCATCAGCGCCCGATTCGCCTTGATCCGGCGGCTGCAAAGCCTGTTGCATCAACTCGTCGAGCTGGTCTTGATCCAGCCCCGGTTGTTCGAACGGCTTGCGCCTGCGCCGATGCGGCAGCACCAGTTCTGCCGCACCGCGCACGTCTTGCGAAGTGACTTGCGACCGGCCTTCGAGCGCCGCCAATGCCCGCGCCGCTTTGTGCATGACGATGTCGGCGCGAAGGCTGGCTACCTCGAATTCGCAGCACAAATGACTGATCAGGTCGAGCAGCGCATCATCCAGCAATACTTCCGGCAGCAACTGCTGCGCCGTTGTCAGTCTGTGCCGCAATTCCTGCTGTTGCTGCATCCAGTTGGCGGCGTAAGCCGTGGGATTGGCCTCGAAAGCAATACGTCTACGCACGACTTCGGAGCGCAAAACTTTGTCGCGCGGCGCAGTCACTTCAACCATCAGGCCGAAGCGATCCAGCAATTGCGGGCGCAAATCGCCTTCCTCCAGGTTCATCGTGCCGATCAGCGTGAAGCGGGCAGGGTGGGTGACCGAGAGGCCTTCGCGCTGCACCGCATTAACGCCCATCGCCGCCGCATCCAGCAGCACATCGACCAGATGGTCGGGCAGCAGGTTGACTTCGTCGATATAGAGTATGCCCCGGTGCGCCGCAGCGAGCAGGCCGGGCTTGAAAACCCGCGATCCGCCTTTGAGCGCCTGTTCCAAATCCAGGGTGCCGATAACGCGGTCTTCGGTGGCTCCCAGCGGCAAGGTAATGAAAGGCACGTTGTCCGCTTGCGCTGTCGCATGCTCGGTATTGCAGGTTTCGCAGTGCTGATAGGGAGCATGGGGAGCGCAGTTGAACGCACAGCCGGCAACCCGCTCGATCAGCGGCAGGATGTCGGTCAGTGCCCGCGCCGCCGTGCTTTTTGCAGTGCCTTTATCGCCGCGTATCAATACGCCGCCCAGCGACGGATCGACGGCGCACAGCAGCAACGCAGTCTTGAGCTGGGTCTGTTCGACGATCGCGGAAAAAGGGAAGGTGGCTTGGTTCATTTTAAAAAAGTAATTTTTCCACGAAAGGCACGAAAAAAATCAATGAAGCCGTCTGTAAAAAAATTACGCTCGTTCCCAAGCTCCAGCTCTCATCGTTATACACAAGTGTCTGCGATACACCGTTATACCCCTCGTTCCCACACAGCGCGTGGGAACGAGAGCAAACCAGCCCCCGGAGTTTTTGGCTAGCAGAAACTGACCTGAGTGCAAGCTTTGCTTGCCAAAGCAGGCGAAGCCTGCACTCCAGAGTCAAGGTCATTTTGGTGTTAATGGCATCTTGACAGCTATTCGAATATTTTCGTGCTTTTCGTGTATTTCGTGGACAAAAAATCATCATGCGCCGCGCGGTGTCTCGCCGCGCGCCTCCAGCAAGGTTTCGCTATGCAGGTATAAAGCCTGTAATGCATCCAGCGTCTGTTGCTGAGGCTCGGCCCACATGCCCCGACCGGCGGCTTCCAGCAGGCGTTCGGCAATCGCGTTTTGCGCCCACGGATTGGCTTGTTCCAGAAAGCGTTGCATCTCCGGGTCCATCGCGTAGGTTTCGGCGACTTGCTCGTACATCCAATCGTCCATCACCTGGGCGGTGGCGTCGTAGCCGAACAAATAATCGACGGTCGCGGTCAGCTCCAGTCCGCCTTTGTAGCCATGGCGGCGGATGCTGTCCAGCCATTTGGGGTTGACCACGCGGGAGCGGAACACCCGCAAGGTCTCTTCCTTCAGGTCGCGCACTTGCGCCCTTGACGGATCATGGCTGTCGCCGAAATACTTGCGCGGCTGCTGTCCGGTCAAGGCTCTGATCGTGGCGATCATGCCGCCGTGAAATTGCAGGTAATCGTCGCTGTCGAAAATATCGTGCTCGCGGTTATCCTGGTTGTGCAGCGCCACCTGGACGCCGGACAGCCGGGTGCGGAACGCGTCGCGCTGATCATTGCCCTGCTGGCTGCGACTATAGGCATAGCCGCCCCAGTTGACGTAGGCTTCGGCAAAATCGGCATCGGCCTGCCAGTTTTTTTCCTGAATCAGCGGCAAGATGCCCGCGCCGTAACTGCCGGGTTTGGCGCCGAAGATGCGCAAGGCAGCGCGCTGTGAGGCTTCATCTTCGGTCAGGCCTTGGCCTATCCATTCGCCCAGTTCGGCAAGATAATGCTTGCGCACAAAGTTTTGCGACAGCGGTTCGTCCAGTGTAATCACGGCGTTAACTGCGTCGTCAATCAAATCGATCAGTTGCGGAAAAGCGTCGCGGAAAAAACCGCTGATGCGGGTCGTCACATCGATGCGAGGACGTTTTAATTCGTCCAGCGGAATGACTTCGACGCCAGTCAAGCGGCGGTTTTCAGTCTGCCACACCGGACGCACGCCGAGCAGCGCCAGAATCTGCGCGACGTCGTCGCCGTGGGTGCGCATCGCGCTGGTGCCCCAGATGCTGATCGCGACGCTCTCGGGATAATCGCCGGTTTCGCGGACATAGCGCGACAGCACTTCATGGGCAAGTTGCTGGCCGACGCGCCAGGCGGATTGGGAGGGCACGCTACGCGGGTCGACCGAGTAGAAATTGCGTCCTGTCGGCAGGATGTGTGCCATGCCGCGAGTCGGCGATCCGCTGGGGCCAGCGGGAACATAGCCGCCGGACAGACCGCTCAATAAATTATCGATTTCGTCGGTGGCGCGGGCAAGATTGGGCACCAGTTCTTGGCAGGCAAAATTAAGTACGCGTCTTACAGCTGTGAAATCATCGTTCCCACGCTCCGCGTGGGAACCATAAATACTGGTATCAAAGGTTTTACTGATAGCCTGGTCTATGGCTGACTCGGCGTAAGAATGTGCCTGCAATTCACTGAATAAGCGTTTGCATAGCGCTTCGATGGTTTCCAAAACGTCGGCATGGGTGGGCAAAGATCGCCCGGCCAGTTTTTCAAGTTCGGGAATTGCTTGATCCAATCGGCGGCCTTGGCGCTCCAGCAGCGAATCCATGCTCAGGCCGAATAACCGCGCAATTTCTATCGGCAGTCCGGGGATGTCCTGATTCGGCAAGCGGGTCAGCGAGACCAGCATATCTACCCGTTGCTCGCTTTCGGGTGCCAGTCCTAATATATGCAAGCCGTCGCGGATTTGCGCCGCTCCCAGTTCGCACAGGTAGCCGTCCAGATCCTCGATCAAATGCGCGACATCGGCTCCGGCCATTTTGGTCAGCAGTTCGGGTAGGCCGTCTTCGTCGTCATGCTCATCGACTTGATGTCCATGGTCGTGTCCGTCATGTTCATGGTGACAATGGTCGTGACCGTGATGCTCATGTTCGTGGTGATCGTGGTCATGCTCATCGTGATGATGTCCATGATGGTGTTCTTCATGTTCGTGAGCATGGTGATGGTCGTCATCGTGATCATGGTCGTGGTGCAACAGCCGGGCCTGCAAGTCGGTATCCAGATTGGTTTCTTTGACCAAGTCCCAGATCTGCTGCTGCAACAGCGGTAACTTCGTCGGATCGAGCACTTCTACTTGATAATATTCATCGACCAGTTGAGTCAGCTGGGCCAACGCGCCATACGTGTCGGCGGTGGTCATCGGCGGCGTCAGGTGATCGACGATGACCGCATGGGCACGGCGCTTGGCCTGCGCGCCTTCGCCGGGATCGTTGATGATGAACGGGTAAAACAGCGGCATATCGGCCAACAGCGCATCGGGGAAACAGTTTTCCGACAAGCCCACGCCTTTGCCCGGCAACCATTCGAGCGTGCCGTGCTTGCCGACATGCACAATCGCATCGGCTTTCCATTCGTCGCGCAGCCAGCGATACAGCGCATAGTAATGGTGGGTGGGCGGCAAGTCGGGCTGGTGGTAAATTGCGTCGGGGTCCATGCCGTAACCGCGCGGCGGCTGCAACGCGACGAAGCTGTTGCCCAGTTCCAGGCCTGCCAACGCGATATGATCGTCATGCACATAGGCTTCGCCCGGCGCGGCTCCCCATTGCGTGGTCATTTTCTGCTGCATCTCAAGCGGCAGGTCGTCAAACCATGTCTGATATTGCGCGGCCGGTACGCGGCCAACGGCATGGGCTAGTTGTTCGGTTGTGAGATAAGTATTGTCGTAAGCACAACGGTCGATCAGTTGATGTATCAGCGCGGTGCCGCTTTCCGGCAGCTTGCCGATGTTGTAACCGGCAGCTTGCATGGCTTGAAGTATTCGAATCAATGACGCTGGCGCATCCAGTCCGACCGCATTGCCGATTTGCGAGGCCTTGCTGTTGGAGTTGGTGAACACAAAAGCGATGCGCTTGTCGGCATTGTTCAGATGTTTAAGCCTTGCAAAGCGCGAAGCGATTCCGGCAATACGCGCGACTCGATCCGGCAGCGGTTGGTATTCGACCAGTTCGTTCGACAGGCCGGAGGCTTTCGCCTTGAACGACAGCGGCACGGTGATGATGCGTCCGTCGAATTCCGGCAAGACCACGTTCATTGCCGCATCCAGCGGATTGAGGCCGCGCGCCGATTGCTCCCACTGCTGCTGCATCATGCCGCTGGTGATGGCTTGCAGTACCGGTACATTGAGGCGTTCCAGCACCGACACCGACCAGCCTGCGGGCGTAGCGCCGCCGAGAGTGATTTCGCCCATCGCAAACGCGGTGGTGTTGATCAGTACGTCGATATGCGCGCCCTGCTCACCGTTAAAATAGCTTAATGCTATAGGAAGGGCATCATCGCTGTGGCCGACTGCCAGGGATGGCGGCCGAGATTGCTCCTGGCAATCCTCGGCATTTCCTCCATCCATGGAGGTCAGAAGTGTCGCAATCGGTACGACTGCATGGATGCAGGAGGTAGAGCAACGCAGGGAGCAGTTGCCGAGGGAACCGATGCGACCTGCGCGTAATGACGAGGTAAACACGGGCAATACGTTCAGACCGCGTTTTTCCAACTCATAAACCAACGCATCGATAAAGCGGGTGTTGCCGCTCATCCAGTGGGCGCGATAGAACACGATGCCGATGCTGGCCTTATCTGGCGTTCGCAAGGCAAGCCAGTCGTCTATGCCGGCGTCTTGCGATAAATCGGGATGATAAATGCCGTGTTCGGGCAAATCCACTGCGGGTTCGAAGCCAAAACCGGTCAGCAAAAAATGATCGGAAAGGTAGCGCAGCAGTTGCGCCATATTGACGCTGCCGCCGGCCTGAAAATAGGCCTGTACCTGATGCAGCACGTCGGGTGATACGGTGGACGCGGCTGCCAATTCTGGGTCAGGTTCGCCGGTGCCGCTGATTGCGATCAGGTGTTGCGCTTGATTTTTAGTATGGCGAAGCAGATCGGCAAAGCCGGGCACGCTGCCGAGACGCCCTAATACGCGTAACACGATGATACGCGCCGGAGCAAGCTGATGCTTCAACAATTCGGCCATTTGCGCATCGCTTTCCAAGGCCTGCAAATTGATGCCGGTGGCCTTGGGGAAACTTTCCGGCATTTGCGCCTGTGCGCTTTGCAGCACCATGAGGTCGTTGGGTGCATGGGTCAGCAAGGCAATAGGAGCGTTCATATTTTGCATGTGGGGTAGTAGGATGTGCTGAACGCAGTGAAGCGCATCAATATCGCGAGCGATGCGCTTCGTGCCTCAGCACATCCTACGGGCCTTCGTAGCACCATGAGGTCGTTGGGTGCATGGGTCAGCAACGCTATATCAGACATCGCCGGTACCCAGGCGGTGGAAAACATGTTCGGTTACTTCAACACCCTGTTCCAGGTGTTCGCTGACGATGCGCTCCAGCACGGTCTCGTCGGTACAGGAATACCAGACGCCTTCAGGGTAGACAACCAGGATCGGGCCGTTTTTGCAGACCGCAAAACAGTTGGAGCGGGTGCGTTTTACGTTGAGCTGGGGGCGGGCATCGATTTTTTGACCCAGCTGTTGGAACATGGCTTCGGCTTCGGTGTTGTATTCAGAACAGCGCGAGCCGGTACACATCAAGACATGTTTATCGTGGGTTCTCATGATTTTTTTTGGTAAAACTGTCCCATCAAACCGCCTAGTGCCAGCCAAAAAACAGCGTTGGCAATAGCGGCGGCGGTGATAAAGGATTGTGCCAATTCGGCAGGTGCAGCGCTGCTGTGGACTTCCGGCTGCGGAGCACTGATTAAATGAGGTGCTGCGAGTAACACCGCACCGAAAAACCGGTACGTTTTGGTTTTGGCAAAAGCCAGTAATGACAGCCCGAAGCCGGTATCGAGCACAGTGATCAGCCACCAACTTTGTCGATCTGTCAGTTCGGCAGCTGTTGTGCCGGGAACTTCGGGCGGCAATCCTAAAGACGGTGCAACGAAAAAGGTTGTGTAGCCTGCCAGTCCCCACAACAGTCCCATGCGCCAACTGCCGGTGCGGCCGCGCAAACACATGACCGCGCCAATCAGCAAGGCAAAACCAACGCCCAAGGCGATATTGGCTACCGCCGTAAAAAATGTCCGCTCCCAGCCGTTTTCAGGCTGCCATTCATGCTGTTCGTGGCTATTGTCGGCATTGGCTGTGGCCTGTTCTTCGTACACTTCGGCCTGGAGCAAGGTCGGGATGACTTGAATTTGCTGAACGGCCGTCAGCAACAAACCCGCCAGCAAGCCGGTCCAGAGAGCCGCAGTAAGCAGCTCTCTGAAGGTAGTCAGATTAAACATTAATGGCACGGAAAACTGGCGGAATGTCGTCCATCATGTGCAGTGTTATGTAAGGGTGCAATGTCAGAAAAACCGGCGGTGTACAACAGTGCCAAGCCCAACATGCCGGCCAGCATGGCAGGAAATATTTTGTCTTTTAAAGCTTCGGAACGGGCTTGAGTTTGAGCGTTATCAAGCAAAACAGGTGTTGATGACATGGGGTTTCTCCTGGATAAAGAGACAGCAAAGCCGCTAACGCAAGCGCGTTATCGGCAGGAATAATCTGTACGAGGGAGAAAGTGCAGGACGGACGCGCAGAGAGCAATCCATCTGAGCGCCCTCCGCGCACAAATTCGATTATCACTTCAGGCCGGTCTCCGGGCTCACGAGTTGAAAGCCATGTTAGAGCTTCCAAGGTTAGCGCCTTCCCATGCATCACACAGTGGCGTTTACCAACCTTTTACTTGTTTACCGTTGCGGGGGCAGCGTGGGTTTTGTTTGCATCTTGAGCAAACTCACCGACTTCCCGTTTCAATTCTGCGGACGATAGTCCATGAATACCTAAAGCAAATTTTACCGGGCTAGTATATTCACTCGATAAAAAACTAGCAAGCGTTGAGGTATTGCTAATGAAGGCTTAATTCAACAGCAATGGGAGATTATCTGCCGAATGAGTAACTTTTTACAGGGCTAGGTAGTACGCTGTAAATTTGCTTTATCAAAACAAAATCTTATAATCGTTTCTGCTTTCAGGTTCCAGAGGGTTTTTCAGACCCAATGGTTAAACGGGAAGTCGGTAAGGTTTTGACCGAATCCGACGCTGCCCCCGCAACGGTATATAAGTAAAGTTTCATCGAGATGCCACTGTGTTCACGCATGGGAAGGTGATGATTCAGGCTAACGCCACTTATAAGCCCGGAGACCGGCCCGAAAGTTTAATTCGGTACAGCGGAGGGCTGTCTGCGAAAGTGACCGTGCAGCTTCGCGTTTGCGTCATTTTTCGTTTTCTATTGTCCTCTGTTGTGTAAATCAACCATTATGCGCGGGCGGCGCAGAGAGGACACATGCAAAATTTTATCTTCGACCCATTATTACTCACGGGTTTTAATCCCCAGTTACATCCGCAGGAAACCCCGAAAAATCTTCCCGATATGATGGTTATCATGTCCAGTTTGGCAGTTAGAACAGGATCTGCCATACATGTCAAACAAAAACAAAACGCTACAATCTGCGTTGGTATCGGTGTTTTTCTGGCTCTTAACTGCGCGATGGTTAACGCCGACTCTCAACCTTTGGAACTTGATGAAATGGTCGTCGAAGCAGGGCGAGAAAAAGACCTGATCGGTACAACCGGATCGGCATCTCAGGGCGAAGTCAGTCAGGCACAATTTGAATACCGTCCGCTTTCCCGTAACGGCGAGCTGCTGGAAGTTATTCCCGGCGCTGTAGCTACCCAGCACAGCGGATCCGGCAAGGCTAATCAGTATTTCCTGCGCGGATTTAATCTCGACCACGGCACCGACTTTACGACTTACGTCGACGGCATTCCGATGAACATGCCTACCCATGCCCACGGGCAGGGCTATATGGACATCAATAGCGTCATTCCCGAACTGGTGAAGAAGATTGAATACGGCAAGGGACCGTATTATGCGGAAGTCGGCGATTTTTCATCAGCCGGTTATTCGAAAATGTTCTCGATGGACAAATTGCCTGAAGGCATTTTGAAGTTTACCGGCGGCGAGTTCGGTTATTACCGCACCCTGCTAGCCAATTCCAACAAAGTCGGCAGCGGCGATTTGCTTTACGCCGGAGAATTTAATTTCTACGACGGCGTCTGGCAGCAACCGGAGGACTCGAAAAAATTCAACGGCATGCTGCGTTATACTCTCGATAAAGAGGACTGGGGGGTGTCGGTTAACGGGAAGGGCTATACCAACGACTGGACCGCAACCAATCCGATCCCTCAAGCGTTGGTCGGTAACGGCACGCTCGGCCTTTACGGCACGATGGATCCTACGGATGGCGGCAAAACCAACCGCTACAGCTTATCAACCAATATTTGGAACAAAGGCGATAACTGGAAAAATGACGCCAATATCTATGCGCTTTATTACGATGTAAACCTCTATTCCAATTCTACCGGTTATGCGGACAACCCGGTTAACGGCGACCAGATACGCCAGTTTGAACATCGGGTGCAAGCCGGAGGCAATATCGAACATACCCGCTATAACAAGCTGTTCGGTTTTGACATGGACAATACCGTGGGTTTTCAATTTCGTCACGATGAAATCATGGGCTTGGGTCTGGATCGCACTCAGGCTAGGCAGCTGGTAGATGTTGTCAGCCACAGCAATGTCAGCGAGACCACTGCCGGCGTTTATCTGAAAAACCAGACCTATTGGCATGAAAAAGTGCGCACCATCGCCGGTTTAAGGGGGGATTTTATCCATAACGATGTCACGGTGCTCGACACGGCCATGCATGATCCTCAGGTGAATGCGGCAAATTCAGGCAATGCAGGGCAAGCGCTAGTCAGTCCGAAGCTAAGCCTGATTATCGGTCCCTGGTTCAATACCGAATACTTTGTCAATGGCGGTTTCGGCTACCACTCCAACGATGCGCGCGGCACTACGCTGCAATTTGATCCGGCTACAGGTGCCGCACTAGACAGCAGTACCGCCAAGATCTCGCCTATGGCCCAGTCACGCGGCGCTGAAACCGGCATTCGCAGCAACTTTATCAAAGGCTTGAATAGCACCCTGGCAATATGGTGGCTGGAGAGCAATCAGGAGTTGGTATTTTCTGGCGATGCCGGTACAACCGAGGTGCGCGGAAAGTCCCATCGTTACGGCGTTGAATGGACCAATTACTACAAGCCAACCGATTGGTTGACGCTGGATGCCGACTTTGCGTTGACTTCGGCGCGTTATGTGACGACTCCGGAGGGTGAAGCCAACAACTATGTGCCCAACTCGGTGGGCAGAGTCATTACAACCGGCGCTACCGTGGTTGCCCCTAACGGTCTGTTCGGCACGATACGCTTGCGCCATTTTGGCGACATGCCGCTGGATTCGTTGGGTACGTATTGGGCCGGCTCTACCAGCATCGTCAATTTGGGTGCGGGTTACAAACAGAAAAAATATAAGCTGGAGTTTGATATTTTCAATATTTTCGACTCGACCGCCAACGATATTGCCTACGCTTATCAATATGCCTATCCCGCCGGAGCCACACCGCAGACGGATATCATGAAACACCCTGTCGAACCGAGAATGGTGCGAGCGACTGTTACTGTCAATTTTTAAGGCTTAACCAACGCAAAACCTTTCGTACAGGGCAACAGCATGGTGAGTCGCGATTTGTAGGGCGCAATACGCGATAAAGCTGCTATTGCGCTCTACAGGCTACACTTACTTAGCGGAATGCAGTCAGTCGACCGCCATGGTAAAAATTCCTTAGATGAGGCAACATCGGTTAAAATTTACATTTACGCTTTCCTCTCACTTATTTCCAAATCATGTTTTTTGCCAAAGATTTCATTGAAACCGCTGAAGGGCTTATTTTCGCTGTGGTAGAGCGGGGCCTGGAAGATGGCAAGGTGTTGTGTTTTTTACGTTATGTGCGCGAACCTTGCGGCTGGAAAAAATATCAGACCGTAGAGGCTAATGACTTCCTCGAACAAAACCACCCCGATTATCTGCATTATTCTCCGGTCTTGGATGCGCATTTGCATGCGGTCGTCGTAGACCGGGTCGTCAAGCATCATCAACCCAAACACCGATTGCAGCAGCTGATGCAGTCAATGCGGCATGATGCTGTGGAGAGCGATTTGTTCCGGTTGTGCGAGTTATTTCAACAGCACGGGCTGGATTTAATGCAAACCGGAATCACCGGATCAATATTGGTTGGCGTTCAAAACCAAGCTTCGGATATGGATCTGGTTTGTTACGGCAGGGAGGTTTTTCACCAATGCAGGGCCATTACCCGCAAGCTTATTGGATTGGGAAAGTTGCAAGAACTGAATGAGCAGGATTGGCAGCAATCTTACGCGCGCCGGTCATGCGAGTTGAGTTTCGATGACTATGTCTGGCATGAACGGCGTAAATGCAACAAGGCCGTGATCAACGGGCGGAAATTCGATTTGAATTTTATCGATGATAGCGCAAGTTCTGGGACTATCAGTTACCAAAAATGCGGTGCGGTTAGCTTGCAGTGCAGGGTGATCGACGATAGTCACGCATTCGATTATCCGGCTGAATTTAAAATAGATCATCAGCAGATCAGTGCTATCGTCAGCTTTACGGCGACCTATACAGGGCAGGCCGTCAGCGGCGAAAGGGTCGAAGTGTCGGGCGTTCTGGAACAATCGGAACAGGGCGTTCAGCGTATTGTAGTCGGCTCCAGCCGTGAAGCGCACGGGGAATATATCAAGGTTATTCAGTGCATAAGTTAGCGGATTTTGCTGCGGTTATTTTCGATATGGACGGTTTGGTTTTGGATACCGAGAGCACTTACATGACCGCATGGAAACAGGCTGCAAGTGTTATGGGCTATGATTTTTCCGAGGATTTTTGTCGGTCGTTGTCAGGGCTGCATTATCAGGATATAGAGTTGAAACTGATCGACTATTGTGGGGTCGAATTTGATCTGCAAAGCTTTAACCGGCTCAGCGGCGGTTGCTGGCGTGATCATGTCAATGTCCACGGTATCAATATCAAACACGGCTTTAGCGGATTGCTGGAAGTGCTGATCCGGCAAAAAATACCCTATTGTCTGGCGACTAACAGTCGGGCCGTTAATGCGCTGGAATGCCTTGAGCTGGCCGGAATCAAAGAGGTTTTTCCAATCGTTATCAGCCGCGATCACGTTCAGCATGGTAAGCCGGAGCCGGATATTTTTTTAAAAGCCGCAGCAGTATTGCAAGTGGACATCAGCCGGTGTCTGGTGATTGAAGACTCGCATGCCGGTATCGTGGCGGCATTTAGAGCAGGAGCTGTTTCGGCGTTTATACCGTCGACAGCGCCGGTCGATCCGCAGACCATTGAACTGTGCGATTTGATGATGGACGATTTGGTTCAATTGATGAACGCGATCGGCGCTTAGTTCGCAGCCGATAGGCCGATCATGTATACTTCCAGCAATTTTTTGCAGCATAAATACAGCATAAGCCTTGATAGTTCAACATTCTAAAGTCTCAGTCATTGCCCCGGCCAGATTGCACATGGGCTTTATCGATTTAAGCGGATCATTAGGCCGACATTTCGGCAGCATCGGTGTTGCGCTTAATGAAATCAGCACCAGCCTGTCGGTAACCGGCGCCGAGCAACTGACCATTACCGGCCCCGCCGCACAGCGGGCAAGAAAGTGTGTGTCCCTATTGTGCGAGGCGCTGCAAGTATCAGACAAGCTCAAGATCACCATTGAATCCGCGATTCCGGAGCATGTGGGTCTGGGTTCAGGCACGCAAATGTCCCTGGCACTCGGCGCGGCGCTGAATGAATTTTACGGCTTGGGGCTTACTGTGCGTGAAATCGCCGCCGTGACCGACCGGGGTTTGCGTTCCGGCATCGGCATCGGCGTTTTTGAACAAGGCGGCCTGGTTGTCGATGGCGGACGCGGCGAAAAAACCATCACCCCACCGGTGCTGGCGCACATGGATGTACCGGACGACTGGCGGTTTATTCTGGTGTTCGATCAGCGCGGCCAGGGTCTGCACGGGCAGCAGGAAATACAGGCCTTTAAAGAGCTGCCGCCTTTTCCCCG
This sequence comes from Methylobacter svalbardensis, assembly GCF_037671525.1. NCBI lineage: Bacteria > Pseudomonadati > Pseudomonadota > Gammaproteobacteria > Methylococcales > Methylococcaceae > Methylobacter > Methylobacter svalbardensis. Next base: position 13,693 of record NZ_JAWPOH010000005.1, on the reverse strand, counting down.
GCAGGAAGCGGCACGCTTATGCTATTTATTGCTGATGCAGGGTCTGCCTGCGGTGGCTGAAAACGATATTATTCAATTTGGCGATGTGATCAGCCAACTGCAACGCTCGGTTGGCGAACATTTTTCCTCGGCTCAGGGCGGCGTTTTTACCAGTCCCGAAGTTGCGGCCGCCATGCAATGGCTGGAGCAGCAAGGTGCGGTGGCTATCGGTCAAACCTCATGGGGGCCGACCGGGTTTTGCGCCATTGATGGGGCGCAGTTGGCGGAATCAATCACCGATCAGGCCAGACTGGAGTTTGCGCATTTCGATAACTTGAGTTTTGTGGTTGCCAGTGCGCGGAACAGTGGAGGAGATGTTTTTGTGGGTTAGCATCTGACTTATGGAAACGATACTGATTGTCGCCAGTTCAGGACGCATGCTGGCGCAGGCGGCAACCAATATTGGCTTGAAGCCGCTGGTTATTGACCTGTTTGCCGATCTGGACACGCAAGCTTTAGCGGAAGATTTCCGTCAGGTAAAGTCATTGGCCGAGCGAGACTTGGCGCCTGCCGTAGATTATTTTATCGAGCGCTATGCCGTCACCGATGTCATTTACGGCAGCGGTTTTGAATGTTTCCCCCAAAGCTTGCATTATCTGAATAGCCGCTTGATGTTGCTGGGCAATGATCCCGATGTTTTTTCCGGGCAGCTGGATAAGCAGGCGTTTTTTTCGACACTGAAGCAGTTAAACATTCCGTACCCCGAGGTTGTTTTTGATGCGCCTGATTGCGCAGAGGGTTGGTTGCTTAAACCTATGCAAGGGCAGGGTGGTGTCGGGATAAGGCGTTATCAGGCTGATGACAGTGTCGATAATTCGGTTTACTGGCAAAAGTTTCAAGCCGGTACGTTACATTCGGTACTGTTTCTGGCTGACGGGCAACAGGTGCAAGTCGTCGGCTTTAATAGCCAGTGGTCTGTGCGTTTAAGTAAGGCTCAGGAATTTGTTTTTTCAGGGGTGAGCAATAGCTGTGATTTGTCGGATGCGCATAAAGCCGTGATAACGGCTTGGCTAAAACAAATGGTTCAGGTGTTTGCGCTAAAGGGCTTGAATTCGCTGGATTTTATTCATGCGGATGATTGCAGTTATATGCTGGAAATTAATCCCCGGCCCTCCGCCAGTATGCAGTTATATGATCAGGGTTTGCTGGCTCGGCATATTCAATCCTGTGAGGGAGCGTTTGTAGGGGCGACTTCAGTCGCCAAGTCACCAGAAGCCGGGCGACTGAAGTCGCCCCCACAGACAGCCTGTCAAATCGTTTATGCTGAACGTGATTTAACCATTCCAGAGCGATTCGAATGGCCGCCTTGGTGTATGGATTTGCCTAAGCCAGGTGCATTTGTTCCCACAAGACGGCCGATTTGCAGTATTATTGCCCACCAAAAACACTCACGGTCAGCAGCTGTACAGCTGCTGATTAAACAACAACTTATCCTTAATAAACTAGAAAGGTTTTGATCTTCATGGAATATACAGCCAGCGTTAATAAATTGACCCAACCCTTGGTGCAGCATTTGCTCGATCATGCCGACAAACTGCGTTTGGGTGTGGAAACCTTAGCCAATGGCTGCACCATTATCGATGCGGGCATTAACGTGCCGGGCGGCATCGAGGCGGGACGCATTATTGCTGAAATCTGCCTTGGCGGCATGGGTACCGTCACCATCAATCACAGCACTTATACCGATAACTGGCCGTTGTCGGTGAATGTGCACACCGGCAATCCGGTTCTGGGTTGTTTGGGTAGTCAATATGCGGGCTGGAGCTTGTCGCATGAGAAATATTACGCCTTAGGTTCAGGCCCTGCGCGGGCTATGGCAACCAAGTTAAAAAACGGCAAACAGGAACCGGTTGAAGACTTGTACAAAGAGCTGGATTATCAGGACAGCCATGATTCTACGGTTTTGGTGATTGAAAATGATGCGCTGCCGCCGGTTGAAATCGTCGAAAAAGTGGCTGCCGCCTGCAAGGTCGATCCGTCCAAGCTGACCATCATCGTGACGCCGACCAGCAGTCTGGCTGGCGGTGTGCAAGTGGTGGCGCGGGTGCTTGAAGTGGCTATGCACAAGGCTCATGCCCTGCATTTTCCGTTGGAAAACATCATCGACGGCAGCGGCAGTGCGCCTATCTGTCCTCCGCACCCTAACTTTGTCAAAGCCATGGGGCGTACTAATGACGCGATTTTGTTCGCCGGACAGGTGCATATTTTTGTCAAAGGCAGCGATGAAGCGGCTGAAAAGCTGGCTAACGAACTGCCCAGCTCAACCTCTAAAGATTACGGCAAACCGTTTGCGGAAATCTTCAAGCAATATGAATACGACTTCTTTAAAATCGATGCGATGTTGTTCAGTCCTGCCAGCGTCATTGTGACTGCGGTAGAATCCGGAAAAAGTTTCCGTGCGGGCAGGCTGGACAATGTCTTGCTGGACCAATCGTTTGTGGCGTAGAGCATCAGCGTGGGTCGTATAGCGATTTTTACCGATGATCCCGGCTGGCATGGCAAACAATTAAGCCTGGCCTTTGCCAGTCGGGGTTATAGCGCAGACTACGTTTCGTTGACTCAATGTCGGTTCGTCATCGAACCTGGCCAACTGCCGATCCTGATTCCAGGCTTCGAGCACGCGCTTCCCGATGCGGTTTTTGTCCGCGGCGTTCCCGGTGGTTCGCTTGAAGAGGTCGTGTTGTATTTGGATATTCTGCATGCGCTAAAGGCCATGGGGATTCCTGTCTACAATGACGGCCATGCGGTAGAGCGCAGTGTCGACAAGGCTATGACCAGTTTTCTGCTGCATAATGCGGGATTGCCCACGCCGATGACCTGGGTGCTGCGTGACCGGGAAGAAGCGTTAAGGATTGCGGAAGCTGAATTAAAGCAGGGTAATCTGCTGATCAGCAAACCGTTGTTCGGCTCGCAGGGCGAAGGCATACGCCGCATTGAAAAAACGACCGACCTGTTCTGGTTAATCGGCAGTCATGGCGTTTATTATCTGCAACGTTTCGTTCAATGCGAAGGCGTCGGTTTTTCCGACAATCGCGTTTTTGTGATTAACGGCCGGGCGGTTGCCGCAATGCGCAGGCGCGGAAAATTCTGGCTGAATAACGTTGCCAGGGGGGCGACCTGCGAGCTGATCGATTTAGAGCCGGAAATGGTAAATTTGGCCGTTAACGCGACGACTGCATTGGCGATGGATTATGCCGGAGTCGATATTATTCGTGATAGGGAAGGGCGTTGCACGGTCATTGAAGTTAACAGCATACCGGCATGGAAAGGCCTGGAAAGTGTTTGCGATGTCAATGTTGCCGAGTTGATGGTCGATGATTTAATCACCCGCAAGATAGGCAAAACCGAGTTGTTTGCAGTCGCATGACGATTTCGTCCCGGCAGCTCAGTGAACTTTATCGCCAGGCCTGCGAGGTCGATGTGCAGGCCTTTAAGCCCGGTAATGTCAGTGTTTATGCGGATGGGCATGATATGACCGTGGCCGATTTTAGAATCAGTGCCGAGGTCAGCGCCGGGCCTCTTTGCAATCTTGATTATTCCCTGGGTGAAAAAATCTATTATGCGGTCAAGGCCACGCGTGAGGCGGTGGGTTGCAATACCAATCTGGGTATTATCTTGCTTTGTGCGCCGCTGATTCAGGCAAGCAGTTATAAAAAATCGGATTTGACCTTAAGGCAGGCGGTCGCTAAGGTCATTAGCGAGGCAACGATAGAAGATGCCGATTGGGTTTTCAAAGCCATAACGTTAGCGTCGCCGGGTGGCTTGGGTCGCTCTGACCAGCAGGATGTCAATGAACAGGCCTCGGTTACATTGTTTGAGGCGATGAAATTAGCCAGCGCAAAAGACCGCATCGCGCTTCAATATATAACGGATTATAACGATATTTTTAATTTCTCAGTTTTGAGGTATAATATCGCTTTTAACCGATGGGGTGATCGGAATTGGGCGGCTGCGGCAGTATATGCTGATATGCTAAGTCAATTTCCAGACAGTCATATCGAAAGAAAATATGGAGATCAGTACACCGAGATGGTAGCTATGAAAATGGCTCAGCTTAGTGAGGAGTTGTCCAAAACTGATAATCCTAAACAAATAAAGCCGTTGCTTTTTTGCCTGGATCAGGAGCTTAAACTGTATGGCATAAATCCGGGTACGACAGCTGATATGATCGTGGCGACAGTATTAACGGCATTTTTAGAGGATCTTAATTAGTAACAATGCTGTTACTAATAGGGCTTCAAACGGAATTTGTTTAAAACAAATAAGGGGACATTTAAAGTGTCGATAGTAGATTCAATTTTTTCATTTTTTTCTTCACAGGGGACATTAAACATGGCTAAAATCAATAAATTATGCGTTGGCGAATCTTTAATTGGCGAAGGCAACGAAGTTGCTCACATCGATTTAATGGTTGGACCACGCGGTTCAGCTGCTGAAACAGCATTTGCAAACTGCTTAACAAACAACAAAGACGGCTTTTCTAGCTTATTGGCTGTTGTTGCACCTAACTTGATGGTTAAACCAGCAACTGTTATGTTCAACAAAGTAACCATCAAAGGCGCAAAACAAGCTGTTCAAATGTTTGGCCCAGCACAACGTGGTGTTGCTATGGCTGTTGCTGATTGTGTAGAAGACGGCACAATCCCTGCTGCTGAAGCTGATGATTTATTCGTATCAGTTGGTGTGTTTATTCACTGGGCTGCAGAAGACGATGCTAAAATCCAACAATACAACTACGAAGCGACTAAAGAAGCTTTGAAACGCGCTATTGCTGGTTCACCTACTGCTGCTGAAGTTGTTGCTGCTAAAGGTACTGCTGTACATCCATTCGCTGCTAACTAAGTTTTATTTAAGTTAGAGAATGTTAAAAATACCTCGCTTAGGCGGGGTATTTTTTTGCCTGAAATTCTGCAATATCTTCCGTTTTAATAACGCCGGAGTGCAACGCACTGGCAACCAGCGCTAGCTGAACTCCCGCTGCACTCAAAGCCATTACATCCTGTTTATTTCTTATGCCGCCTGCGGCAATAAAGTTTTTATCAGGATATTGTCTGCAAAACTCAGCTAACTTGTTCAGATCAGGGCCATGGTTGCTGCCTACGCGCTCCAGCGTCATGATGACGATATTCTTCGGCCAAAAATCGGGGTCGGAAAAAAGACTAGGCGCACCCAACGCATTTGAATTTGAATAATCCAGCGACAGAATAAAGTCGTTGTTATAGGCTTTAATTTCCGAAATAGTTTCATCCCGATAGGATTCGCTACCCAAAACAGGCAAGGTGTTGCCGGAACATTGTGGGTTCCGGTCATACTTTTGATAACCCTGGTCTATCCAGAAGGTTATTTGCGGAAAACGAGTCAAAACGTCAGTGATCAAATGTTGATGATCACCCTGACCGGTAATCGCATTCAGGTCGGCAATATAGAAGGTATCAAACTCATAAACACCCAGGAAGGCCATAATAACCTGAAAAATATCAGGTGACTTGCACAAGGCAGTGTTAATGGGCTGGTAGTGTTCACGATTGCCTTGCCGGGCGTGAACGACGACACCATCTTTTAAATCTATTACCGGTATTATTTTCATGGAGCGTGGTTTGCGGGTGATACAATATCAGCCAATGTTTTATAGCTATTTATTGAGTATTGTGAAAATTCTGGTGTTTGAGTATATCACTGGCGGCGGCTTTAATAAGCAGGAGCTGCCGGATTCCCTGGCTGGTGAAGGGAGCTTGATGCTTAATGCGCTGCTCGATAACTTAATTCGATTAAACCATCTTGAAGTCACGGTGATGCTGGATTGGCGGTATAGCGAGTTGATCGGCGAGAACGGCATAAACACCGTCATCATCAGGCCGGAGCATGTTGTTACCGAAGAATTTGCACGATGTGTTAAGCAAGCTGATCTGGTCTGGCCGATAGCGCCCGAATTTGACGGTATTTTACAAACCCTGTGTCAAACGATCGTATCATTGGACAAGATATTGCTGACATCGTCCGCATCTGCCGTCGCCATTGCCGGTAACAAATTCAAGACTTATGAGCTGCTTAGGCAGCACCCTATCAGCGTTGTTCCTAGCCGTATGCTCGATGATGAATATTCCCCCGGTGAATGGATGATTAAACCGGTTGATGGTGTGGGTTGTGCAGACAGTTATGTCGTCAGCAATCGGCAAGAGTTCGAGCAGATGACTGCACGGAAAGGCACGTTCATCATCCAGCCGCATCTTCAAGGAGCGAAAATCAGTCTTTCAGGCTTATTCAAGCAAGGCCGAGGCTGGTTAGTGTGCGCCAATTCTCAGCACTTTGAACTGACCAACCGGCAATATCATTTAAGAGAAATTGTGGTTAACCATCATCCCGATCCAGGTCGGTATCAGCAACTGGTCGATCAAATAGCCCAGGCTTTGCCCGAATTATGGGGTTATGTCGGTATTGATTTGATAGAAACTGCCACGCAAACCTGGGTGCTTGAAATAAATCCCCGTCTGACCACCTCATTTGTCGGTATATACGACGCTTTAGGCATCAATGTTGCCGAAGCTGTGATGCAATTACTGCATGGAGAGCCGATATTCAATCCGACTTGCAACAACCCCATTACCGTTCAAACACAACAGGCAAGCCATGCAAGCTAATATTATCGGCAACTGCTCCCTGCGTTGCTCTACCTTGGAAACCGCTCCCTGCGTTGCTCTACCTCCTGCATCCTTGCAGTCGTCCTGTATCGATGAAGTCGTCGGCTGGGATATAGGTGGCGCTCATGTTAAAGCGGCGGTAATCAGCGCCGGTAATATGATCGCCGTTTATCAGCAACCGTGCCCTTTATGGAAGGGCCTGGCTCAACTTACCATAGCTGTAAACACCATTGTGCAGGAACTGGCTGAGGTGAATTATCATCATGCCATCACCATGACCGGCGAACTGGTTGATTTATTTGATAATCGGGATGATGGCGTTAAGCAAATCATTGAAACGATGACCGGTCTGTTGCCGGGGTGTGAACTGCTGGTTTTTGCAGGTCGGGAAGGCTTTCTAAAACCCTCGCAGATTGACGACCGGCATTATTCGTCCATCGCCTCTGCCAACTGGGTGGCCAGTGCCTCCTATGCCGCACAAAAAATCAACAACGGGCTTTTTGTCGATTGCGGCAGCACCACCACCGATATACTGCTGCTCAATGACGGACAAGTGCTGGCGGAAGGCTACACCGATTACCAGCGTTTACTCTCCGAAGAGTTGATTTATACCGGCATCGTCAGAACCGCAGTGATGGCCGTTACCCGAACAGCGCTGGATCAAGGCAAAAAAATCGGTTTGATGGCCGAGTATTTTGCGACCATGGCCGATGTCTATCGCGTCACCGGCGAACTCAATGACATACATGATCAAACCGACACGGCAGATGGTGCGGAAAAAACAATCCTTGCCAGTGCCAGACGCTTATCGCGGATGATAGGTTGTGATTTTTATGCCGATGAACTGCCGCGCTGGCAACGATTTGCTGAAAATATTCGCTTCCTGCAACTACAGCAAATACAGCGCGGCTGTGAGCTTCGGTTATCCCAATATGAGCTTTTGCCGAATAGCCCATTGATTGGTGCCGGAGTAGGGCGCTTTCTGGTTAAACAGATTGCATTAAATTTAGGGCGTCCGTATCTGGATTTTTCCGATCTATTCCCGGTAGCCGCAATTTTATCCGACATGACCACAGCTGACTGCGCTCCTGCTGCTGCAATAGCCTATTTAGTGAATAGAGCAGATAGTTAAAAAACTCTCACACAATAATAATATCGATTCAATATCAATTAATGTAATGTGGTATAATATTGTTTTTTGTCAGCATGAATAAATGTTTACAGGCTCTATGGAAAAAGTTGATGTATTTGATCTGATCGAGCGGATGTCCGCGCTGATCCGGTCTGAAGAACGTAAGAAATGCACAGAATTAGGCTTGCAACCGGTTCACTTGCAGGTAATGGATTATTTGTCCCGCTGTAACCGTTATAGCGACACCCCGGCAGCGCTCACTAATTACTTGGGCATGACCCGCGGCACGGTTTCCCAAACCTTGCTGTTGCTGGAAAAAAAAGGCTACATTAAAAAAACAGCCGATGTCAATGACCGGCGTGTGGTGCATCTTTGCCTTTTGACTGAAGGCGATGCTATCCTGAATAAAGCCCGTCCGACAGATTTATACAGTCAGGCATCGGCAATATTTAATGAAAACGATAGCCAGGAAAATATTTTTGTTAATGCGCTGACCGCACTGCAAAAAGCCAACAAATCCCAATCATTTGGACTTTGCAAAACCTGTAAATATTTCACCACAACGGCGGATGGCTTCGTTTGCGGCTTAACCCAAGAATCGCTTAGCCAAATTGATAGTGAGAAAATATGCCAGGAGCATACCGTTATTTGATGGTTTCCGGCTAAACAATAGCGAGTTCGGCGTCATTAGCATCGTCTCCCATATCAGGCGAAATATCGACGTGAAAGTTGCCCAGATGTTCGGCAACTTCCCTGGAGTCTTCAAATCTTGCGATGTGGTAGACCGCTTCACCTTCATACACCAGGGGGATTTCACTGCGGCCTATAATAATGCCGCTGAATGGCGATATGACTTCGATTTCAAGACTGGAAACCGGGTCGCTAACCATGCCCAGCAATTCATGCTTTGCCACCCTGCAACCCAGTGACTTCAGCGTACGAAAAATACCGCTGCCCGGCGATCTGATCCAGGTACTGGAACCGGCGATATAAGGCTCGTTGGAAGAGGTACTGCGTTTTTTCCGGGTTGCAATCATGCCTAAATGACGCATTACATTGATAATTCCCCGTACACCGGCACGAATGGCTATTTCATCAAAGCGTAAGGCTTCTCCAGCCTCATAAAGCAACATGGGAATGCCTCGCTCTGATGCGGATTCTCTTAACGAGCCATCGCGCACGTTGGCATTGATCAGCACCGGAACATTAAAAGCCTTGGCCAGGGATAAAGTCGCTTCGTTATCCAGATTGGCGCGTATTTGCGGCAAGTTGCTGCGATGTATGGCACCCGTATGCAAATCAATGCCATGGGTGCTGTTAGCCACAATTTCCGTCATAAACAGATCGGCTATCCGTGAAGCCAGAGCGCCTTTTTTTGAGCCGGGAAAGGAGCGGTTTAAATCGCGCCTATCGGGCAAATAGCGGGAGCGATGAATAATGCCGTAGACATTGACGATGGGTATTGCAATCAAGGTGCCTTTTATCCGTTTTAAGGCGGGATCTTTTAATAGACGGCGAATGATTTCGACACCATTCAGCTCATCGCCATGTATCGCGGCGCTGATAAATAATCGCGCACCGGGTTTTCTGCCATGGATAATGTGCACCGGCATGGTCATCGGCGTATGGGTATAGAGTGGCGGCAACGGCAGGTCTATGACCAGGTTTGTTCCGGGTTGAATAGTTTGGCCGCTAATAATCAAGTCTTGTCGCATGAATTTATCCTTATAACTGATGTTGCTGACTGTCCATGAAAGGTACGAAAAAGCTTTATGGAATGAAGCATTGCCTAACGGTTAACTCCGGCGATAGTCCCCTAAATGAATGTCATATTTTTTCAGTTTGGTGTAAACAGCGCGTGATGTGATTCCCATGTCTTCCGCTGCTTTTTTGATGTCGCCCTGATGTTGTTTTAGAGCGATGTCAAGAAACGCCTGTTCAGCTTTGGCAATAACGCGTTCTTTGATGTCTTTCCATTCTGCATTGTTTTCTGTTTCGGCCGGAAGCTCCAAATCCAGTTTGGTTATTTCTTTGCCGGTGGTAAATAAAATGCTGCGTTCAAGGATGTTTTCCAGTTCTCGGACATTGCCCGGCCAGGGATAAGCGCGAATTTTTTGCATGACTTCACGGCTGACCGATTCAACTGCTTTGTTATATTTCTTGCTCAGGCGCTGCACAATCAATTGCACAAGATACGACAAGTCTTCCGGACGTTCGACCAGCGGCGGAATGCTTAATCGAACCACATTGATGCGGTAATACAAGTCATTGCGAAACAGGTCTTGTTTGACCAGTTCTTCCAGATTGTTATTGGTTGCGGAAATTATTCTCAGATTAACCGACAATGTCTGTTTTCCGCCGACTCTTTCCAGCTCACCTTCCTGTAGTACACGAAGCAGCCGGGTTTGTGCGGCAGGGGACAGTGAATCGACTTCATCCAGAAACAGGGTCCCGCCTTCAGCCCGCTCAAAATAACCTTGATGCACCTCGATGGCTCCGGTGAATGCGCCTTTTTCATGTCCGAACAGCGCGCTCTCGATCAAGCTTTCCGGAATGGCTCCACAGTTAATCGGGATAAAGGGGTTATTGCAGCGGTCGCTCATCGCATGGATGGCGCGTGCAATCAATTCCTTGCCAACCCCCGTTTGACCGTGAATCAGCACTGTTGCCAGCGTAGGCGCGATGACTTCTATGGATTGCAAGATTTTCTGCATGGCGGGTGATTTGGCAATAATCGTCGGAGGCTGGTGTATTTTTGCGGGCTGTTTGCTTTGTTTGCGCCAAATCTGTTGCATGCTCTGTTCAATGCGGGAGTGCAATTCATTAATATCCTGCATTTCCTTAACCGGTGTCGTGTCGGTGTATTCCATTCCCGGACGGTCTTTTGCCGCATCCGGATTGGTGTACACGCAAACTTCACACTTGCCATCGTGGCGGGCAATGCTTTTTTTGATTTCCACTTTGGCGTAACCGAAATTTCTGGCTGCGATGCCGCCAAAGACACTGGAAGTCATTCTGCATAATTCGGGAAAGTTGGTAACCCGGTCACCGAAAGGACAGCAGGTATTGGTAACGGTAATGCAATTCGGGTTGCCGGAAGCCAGCGAGAATTTACCGCCAATATTGTTTTTAAGGCCGAGGATCAGTTCGGTATAGCTTTCTTTGTCGAGCAGTTCGCTTTTGTGAGTTTCCTCCCGATAGGTTTCTTCAAAAAAGCAGCCGGCGGTCTTGGCAATGTGTTCAATCAATTGCTCGCAGTGTTTTTGTCCTTGCTGTTCGCTGGCATGCATCAGCTCCAGGATGAAAGTTTGCAGAAAGAAAACAGGTGTTAAATCGGAAAGAGAGTTGTTGTTCATAATGTTTTGTGAAGTAAATTTTCTCTCATTGAAGCACAGCTTCCTTGATCCGGTAAAGTTAAAAATTAACTCATTGTAATTTAAGATAAATATTATTAATTATTGCTGGCACAACACTTGCTCCTGTTGAAGTGTAACAAGTAATCAATAACAACGAGGAGTTAAAAATGAACCAAGAAAAACCACCTTTAGATCCACATCCATTAAGCGAGTATGTTGCCTGGGCCGGAAACCGCAATCGTGAACCGCTGCTAGGCGTTTTAAAAGAAAAGCTGCCTAAAGATCCTGCAAATGTTTTAGAACTGGCCAGCGGCAGCGGTATGCACATTAATTACTTTGCGCCGCATTTCGAGCATTTGCATTTTCATCCTTCCGATAAAGATCAGGAAGTTTTTGATAATATCAAGAAGCTGTCAATCGATCACAAGAACGACAATATTGCCGACCCCGTTCATTTGGATTTAACCGATCCTGAAACCTGGTTTAATGTTGGTAAAGTGCATTCATTTTCTGCAATTTTCTGCATCAATATCTTTCAGGTCGCTCCCATATCGATTGCTGACGGGATGATGAAATGTGCTGCACATTTATTGGATGACGATGGCTTTTTACTGATTTACGGCCCATTTCAGGTGGAAGGTACTTTCACCACCGATTCCAATAAAGAGTTTCATCAGACATTGAGTTCTGCCGGTGTTTCGGAATGGGGTTTAAAAGATGTGGCCGACCTGAAAAAGGCTGCAGAAAGACATGGTTTGGAATTGAAAGAACAAATCAACATGCCCGCTAATAATTTCTCACTGATTTTTGGCAGAAAATAATAAAGTTTTTTGGTTATTCACCACGAAAGACGCGATGCATGGAGGTTTAATCGTTCATTCTTCGGGGCCTTCACGGTGAAAATTATGACCGGGTCAACTCTAATTCCCTAAATGACATGTAATCAGGAAAATAAATGCTCAGTTATCGGCATCAAACTCCATCCAGATGTCTGGCTTCCGTCAGCCTCGGCGTCTTGCTAATCGAATCAAATAATCCAATATCCAGTTTTACATATTCAAGAAGGCGACATTCATGAGCAATAATTTCATTTTTACATCAGAATCCGTGTCAGAGGGCCATCCTGATAAAGTTGCCGATCAAATTTCAGATGCGGTACTTGACGCTTTATTGGCTCAAGATCCACGCTCACGTGTCGCTTGCGAAACCCTGGTAAAAACCGGCATGGTCATTTTGGCCGGAGAAGTCACTACCGATGCCTGGGTTGACCTTGAAGCCCTGGTACGCAAAGTCGTTTGCGACATCGGTTATGATCACGGCGACATCGGTTTCGACGGTCAAAGTTGCGCGGTTTTAAATGCTATCGGCAAGCAATCGGCGGATATTGCGATGGGTGTTGACGAGGCCGCTAATCATGAGCAGGGTGCAGGCGATCAGGGCTTAATGTTCGGTTATGCCAGCAATGAAACCGATGTGCTGATGCCGGCTCCGATTACTTACGCTCATCTGCTGGTCAAGCGTCAGGCCGAAGTACGTAAAAATAAAACCCTGCCTTGGCTGCGCCCTGATGCCAAAAGTCAGGTTACCTTTCGCTACGAAAACAACAAACCCGTCGCCATTGACGCAGTGGTTTTGTCTACCCAGCATTCGCCTGACATTGGTGCAAAAGCCTTGCATGAAGCGGTGATGGATGAAATTATTCTGCCGGTTCTGCCCAAAGAATGGCTGCATAAAGATACCAAATATTTCATTAATCCAACCGGCCAGTTCGTTATCGGTGGCCCCGTTGGCGACTGCGGCTTAACCGGACGTAAAATTATCGTTGATACTTACGGCGGCATGGCAAGACACGGTGGCGGTGCATTTTCCGGTAAAGATCCATCAAAAGTTGATCGTTCTGCAGCGTACATGGCGCGCTATGTAGCCAAAAATATTGTTGCAGCCGAATTAGCTGAGCGCTGCGAGATCCAGGTTTCATATGCCATTGGTGTTGCAGAACCTACGTCGATCAGTATTGAAACCTTTGGTACCGGTAAAATCAGTGAAGATAGACTGGTGGTAATTGTCAGAGATATTTTTGATCTAAGACCAAAAGGGCTGATAGCCATGCTTGATTTATTAAGGCCTATCTACCAAACAACGGCTGCGTATGGCCATTTTGGTCGCACCGAAGACTCCTTTAGCTGGGAAAAAACCGACAAAGTTGATGCATTAAAGGATGCTGCCGGTCTTTAACTAAATACAAAATACAGGAAGCATAATGAGCCAAGCAGATTATAAAATTGCCGATATTACTTTAGCCTCATGGGGCCGTAAAGAAATTAATATCGCCGAAACTGAAATGCCGGGATTGATGGCATTGCGTGAAGAATTCGGTGCAGCACAGCCCTTAAAAGGCGCGCGTATTGCCGGTTGTTTGCACATGACTATTCAGACAGCGGTATTGATTGAAACCCTGACTGCATTGGGCGCAACTGTGCGTTGGTCTTCCTGCAACATTTTTTCTACCCAAGACCATGCCGCGGCGG
>NZ_JAWPOH010000004.1:86372-142584 GCF_037671525.1 Methylobacter svalbardensis | reverse complement strand
TCATTCTGCATTTCCAGTTCGATCTGGAGTACTTGGAGTTCATGCGGTAATTTTTCGGCAGTGCAATTCACTAATGTTGTTACAGGTGCATGGCAGAGCCGCGCCTCAGCAGCTGCTCGTAATGTATTCTGGGCGATTGAGTCTTTATCCATGCAACTTCATTTACTCGGCTGTTATTAGATTATTTTGTAAAGTATAGCATCTAACTCTTTTTAAGAGGCGTTACCTATTAGTATGAATTCAAGGCATTGAAGCCGAATTTGACGCTGCATTTTCCAGTAGTTTGCTTGACTATGACACCCGTACATTTTTCATCTGCTTAGGTGCAAAGCCTGTAAAAAAACACGGCTACACGCATTCATACCCTTGAAAGACAAAAAAACGGGCGCATTGTCAATAAGGGCGGCGTTTAATAAAAAATAGAGCCCGCCTCTTGCGTACTTTATTAGACGGCTGACAAATGTTATTTATTTTTGACCAGTTCGCGTAAAATCAAGCGTTCAGAATTTGCTTAACCATATCGGGAAATACCATGAAAAAGATTCTTTTCTTAACTGTTTTATTGTCGGCAGCAACCGCTTTTGCTGATGATGCCAAAAATGAATGGCATAACACGACGCTGTCCGATGCCACAATTAAGAAGATTCAGGATGCGGGGTATCAATATAAAATGTGTGTTTCAGGTGAAATGCAAAAACCTGCTTATCAACAGCTGGAGAGTCGCCGGGCGACGGAAGAGATCATGAAACAATGCGAATCGATCTTATCCCAGATGCGCGAAGTTTATCTGGCTGAAAAAGTGCCCGGCATCGTTGCCGACCGCCACTTAAGACAGATGCGCATGCAAACTACGCGTAATGTACTGCAAGGTATGATGTTTGGTGAAGCCGCCAGAAAATCCGGTCAACAATAACTATAAGAGTCTCGTGTAATGAATACTTATGTAATCGATTTATCCTTGAAACCCACCACCTTCGATCTCTGGCATGTTTGTTTGGCGGGCACTGTTGCGCTGTTGGCGCTGATTTTAATCGTTTTATTGCTGTCGATGCTGATCAGCCTGATTCGCGGCAAGAAAAAACCGGCTGTTTTGCCTGCTGCGCCGGCACCTGAACCGGTGGTAAAAATCGTTGAGAAAATTGTCGAAGTTGAAAAGCTGGTTCATGCGCCTGCACCGGAACCTGTGGTGTTAAAAGAGGCAACTCCTGATGCGGCTTTGCAATTGCTGGGTTTGTTGCAAAAAGAAGCGCGCTTTATCGATTTCATTAAAGAAGATATTGCCGCTTACAGCGATGCGGATATCGGTATTGCTGCCCGTGTCGTGCATGAAGGCTGTAATAAGGCGATTAACGAACATTTTACCTTGGCTACCGTCCGTAGCGAACAGGAAGGCAGTAAAATCACTCTGCCGCAGGGTTTTGATGCGGCTGCGGTGCGCTTAACCGGCAATATCGTCGGTCATGCGCCTTTTACCGGCACTCTGGTGCATAAGGGCTGGCAAGTAACCGGTATCAGACTGCCCAAACTGACGTCAGGGCATAATGCGGCTATTGTTGCACCGGCAGAGGTGGAGTTATGAGCGATTTGCCCGGTCATTCGCAACCGGAAACGGCTAATGAAGACACGGCAAGTGAAAATTTAGCCGTTGAGCAAGCGCAAAACGTCTCCTCAGGAACACGATTTTCTGTCGGTATCGATTTGGGCACCACGCATTGCGTCTTGTCTTATGCCGATCTGGAACATATCGACGATGAAGGTTTCTCGCCGCAAGTCATGGCAATACCGCAACTGACTTCTCCCGGTTCGGTTGAAGACAAGCCACAGTTGCCGTCGTTCTTATATCAGGCTCATCCAGCCGAATTGGCAGAAGATTCTACCGCGTTACCCTGGATCGCAAAACCGGACTATCTGGTCGGTGAAATTGCCCGCAATTTGGGCAGCAAAACTCCGATACGGTTGGTGGCTAGCGCTAAAAGCTGGTTATGTCATGTCGGCGTAGATTGCAAAGCGCCCATTTTACCTGCTGAAGCCCCTGACGAAGTCGACCGCGTCTCGCCGTTTCAGGCAACGATTGCGTACTTGCAACATTTGCGCGATGCCTGGCAAAGTCAGTTCCCCGATGCACCGTTGGATCAGCAGGATGTCGTTATTACGGTGCCGGCTTCATTCGATCCTGCGGCACGGGAGCTGACGGCTGAGGCGGCACGTGCCGTGGGTCTCGGTCAGGCAATCCTTCTGGAAGAACCGCAGGCAGCGTTATACAGCTGGATAGAGAAAAGCCAAGGCGACTGGCGCAACCATGCCGAGGTGGGCGATATTATCCTGGTCATCGATGTCGGCGGCGGCACCACCGATTTATCATTGATAGCGGTTACCCAGCAAGAGGGCAATCTCGAACTGACCCGGGTGGCTGTTGGCGATCATATTTTGCTGGGCGGCGACAACATGGATTTGGCCTTGGCCTATACCGTTAAAGCCAAGCTGGAAAAAGACGGCAAACGCTTGGAGCCTTGGCAGATTCAGGCGTTGACCCACAGTTGCCGCGAGGCCAAGGAAAAAATATTCACTCATTCCGAGGCGGATAATATCCCGCTGGTGGTGGCAAGCAGAGGTTCTTCGCTGATTGGCGGCACGCTACGCAGCGAATTAACCCGTGAAGAAGTTAATCGTGTGTTGATTGAAGGATTTTTGCCTAAGGTGGCAGTCAGCGACAGGCCGGTCAGTCGTCCCCGTACCGGCTTAAGAACCGCAGGTCTCCCTTATGCCCAGGATGCGGGCATTACCCGTCATCTGGCGGCGTTTTTGACCAAGCAGCAAGGCGCTACCGACGAGTTGAGCGATATTCATCTGCCGGAACATGCGAGCTTTTTGCATCCTACTGCGGTGTTGTTTAACGGCGGCGTGTTAAAAGCCGATGCCTTGGCTGAACGTTTAATGGAGGTGTTAAATTCATGGTTGAGCGCGGAGCAGGCTCCCGAAGCCCGATTATTGGAAGGTGCCGATCTTGATCTGGCCGTCGCCCGAGGCGCTGCTTATTATGGTTACGTTCGCAAAGGCAAGGGTGTGCGTATTAAAGGCGGCACGGCGGCCTCTTATTATGTCGGCATAGAAAGCGCGATGCCCGCAGTACCCGGCATGTCGCCGGAAATTCAGGCCTTGTGCATTGCCCCGTTCGGCATGGAAGAAGGTACGCAACAGGAATTGCCGGATGATGAATTCGGTTTGGTGATTGGCGAACCGGTACGGTTTCGCTTTTTCGCCTCCAATACCCGGCGCGAGGATAAGGTGGGTACCCGCCTGGATTATTGGACTGACGAAGAACTGGACGAACTGGAGGAGATAGAAATCACCTTGCCGGAAGAGGGTCGCAGACCCGGTGAAGTGGTGCCGGTGCATCTGTGTGCAGCCGTAACCGAAGTAGGCACGTTGGAACTGCAAGCCGTCTCGCAAAAAGACCAGGGTCGCTGGAAGATTGAATTTGATGTCAGGGCGGGCGAGTAGGCACGAACCGTTTTAAGGCATTTCTGGTTCCCACGCTCCGGCGTGGGAATCCATACTGACTTTGTATGTTGCCATGCTTCCATATGCATTCCCACGCGGGAGCATGGGAACGAGGACATAAAAATGAATCGAAAAAAACGCTTGATCATCGCCATGACCGGTGCAACCGGTGCGGTTTATGGGGTAAGAATGCTGCAAGTTTTGCAGGCGCAGGAACAA
The DNA here is from genome assembly GCF_037671525.1 of Methylobacter svalbardensis. Classification (NCBI taxonomy): domain Bacteria; kingdom Pseudomonadati; phylum Pseudomonadota; class Gammaproteobacteria; order Methylococcales; family Methylococcaceae; genus Methylobacter; species Methylobacter svalbardensis. The sequence goes on along the minus strand of NZ_JAWPOH010000004.1, from coordinate 138,864 downwards.
TGGGAAACGCATTTGGTCATCTCTTCGGCCGGTGTGGTGAATTTAACCCATGAAATGGACATGAAGCGAGCTGAGCTGGTCGAGTTGGCCGATGTGACTCATGGTATCAATGACATTGCCGCGAGTATTTCCAGCGGCGGCTTTAAAACCGAAGGGATGATTATCGCGCCGTGTTCGATGAAAACCCTGTCTGCGGTTGCGCACGGTTTCGGCGACAACCTGATTTCACGCTCGGCTGATGTGGTGTTAAAAGAGCGGCGGCGCTTGGTGGTCATGCCTCGCGAAACACCCTTACATCTGGTGCATATTCGAAACATGGCGAGTGTGACCGAAATGGGCGGTATCATCTTTCCGCCGATGCCTGCTTTTTACAGCAAATCGGATTCGCTGGCGGCAATGGTCGATGAAACCGTGGGCCGGGTTTTGGAACTATTCGGGGTTAATGTCGACGGCTTGTATACACCTTGGGAGGGCTTGTAGAAACCTCTTTTAAGCCCTCACCTCGAAAGTTTCTTAAGACAGCAGCCGTGAATTTTTGCTGTTACGAAATATTAACGGCTTTTCATTGTCAGATAAAGCACTGGCTCTAGCTGAGTCTATCGCTTCCTGAATCACAGGGTGATTAGGCGATTTGCTGCACACCGGGTCGGCGGCGTACATATCACCAGTTAACAGATAAGCCTGACAACGGCAGCCGCCGAAATCTTTTTCTTTTTCATCGCAGCTGCTACACGGTTCTTTCATCCATTCATAGCCTCGGAAAAAATTGAAGGCTTTGGATTCATTCCAGATTTGATCAATGCTGTAGTCTTTCACATTGGGACAATCCAGTCCTGGTAGTTCTCGGGCCGAATGACAGGGCAGGGCTACGCCGTCCGGTGCGATGGTTAAGAAGGTCGTTCCCCAGCCGTTCATACAGGCTTTGGGCCGGTCTTCATGAAAATCCGGCACCACATAATAGATTTTCATCTTGCCTTCGACTTTTTCTTTAAAAGCCTGGGCGATTTGTTCGGCCTGTTCAAACTGTTCTTTGGTGGGCAGCAATAAATCACGGTTGGCATGTGCCCAACCGTAATACTGGGTGTTCGCCAACTCCAGATAATCTGCGCCCAGTTCTTCGGCCATTTCCAGAATTTGCGGCATCTGGTGGATGTTTTCGCGGTGTATGACCACGCACAAGACCATCGGGTAGCCGTGTTTTTTGACCAGATGGGCGACGTCTTTTTTGTGCTGGAACGATTCGGTGCCGGCAATATGATCGTTCAGTTCCTGGCTGCTGGCCTGGATGCTGACCTGGATATGGTCTAGCCCGGCTTCTTTGAGTTCGACGATTTTTTCTTCGGTCAGTCCATAGCCTGAGGTAATCAGGTTGGAATAATAACCCAGATCTCTGGCGTGTTTAACCAGTTCAGGCAGATCTTTGCGGGTTAACGGTTCGCCGCCGGAAAAACCCAGCTGGACTGCGCCCATTTTTCGGGCTTGCGTGAGTACGCGCTTCCAGTCCTCGGTGTCCAGTTCGGATTGATGTTTTGCATAATCAATCGGGTTGGCGCAATAAGGGCACTGTAGCGGGCAGGCATAAGTCAATTCCGCCAGCAGCCAGCGCGGCGGGGTGATGTTAGTTTTGTTGGATCCAGCCATTTTTTAAAGCGACCTCCAGGAAAGCGGTTATGTCATTTGCGAGACCTGTCGTTGCAAATTTCTGTTCCAGATCGCTGACGATTTGGTCAAGCTTGCGGGCGCCATCGCATAATTTCAGGATTTCTGCGGAACTTTGGTTAAGTTCCACCATGCCTTCAGGATAGAGAATAACATCTTTTTTCTGGGCTTCTTCCCATTGCAAACGGTGCATAGGGGAAAATTTAATGGTTTGATCTGGATTAATGCTCATTTTTCAATATTAAAATAAGGCGGCATATCGTGAATATACGCCAGGTACATCGCATCCGCCATGGTCCACAATACGTCCAGCTTAAATTGCAGGATTTGAATCATGCGCTCTTGTTGTTCGCGGGTTTTATACCAATCCAGCGTGATGGCCAGGCCGTGTTCGACATCGCGTCGCGCTTCGGTCAGGCGTTTGCGGAAATAGATATAACCTTCCTGTTCGACCCAAGGGTAATGTTCCGGCCAATTATCCAGACGTTGCTGGTGAATTTTAGGAGCAAACAGTTCGGTTAACGAGGAGCTTGCCGCTTCGTGCCATTCCGCTCTGCGGGCAAAATTAACATAGGCGTCGACGGCAAAACGTACGCCCGGTAACACATATTTCAATGAGGTAATGTCTTCGCGCGTCAAGCCGACGGCCATACCCAGCTGTATCCATGCCTCAATGCCGCCCGGATCGCCAGGGTGTCCATCATGGTCCATAATCCGTTGTATCCATTTGGCGCGGGTTTCGCGATCAGGACAATTAGCCAGAATGTTCGCGTCTTTAATCGGAATGCAGACCTGATAATAAAAACGGTTGGCGACCCAGCCCTGCAATTGCGCTTTGGTGAGTTTACCTTCGTTCATCAGGGTGTGGTAAGGATGATGAATGTGGTAATGGCTTTCCATGCCGCGTAGTTCGGCTTCAAATTGTTCTTTGGTCCAGGCTTTATTATCACTGCTCATGGTGTATCCTTTATAAGTCGATTTCCAAACCGTCGTAGGAGACTTCGATGCCGGCGGCATCGAGTATTTTACGTTGTTCGGAATCGTCGTCTAAGATAGGGTTGGTGTTGTTGATGTGGATCAATAGCTTGCGAGTTTTTGCAACGCCGTTCAGGACTTCTATCATGCCGCCTGCACCGGATTGAGGCAAGTGGCCTATTTCACGAGCTTTTTTGTGGCTGATGTTCTGCGTGCACATTTCGTCATCGGTCCAGAAGGTGCCGTCCACCAGTATACAATCGACGGCCTGCATGGCGGCCATCACATGCGGTTCTATTTCGCCCAGACCGGGAGAATAAAACACCTTTTTGCCGGTAGAGATTTGTTCGATGATCACGCCGATATTGTCGCCGTCATGCGGATCGTTACGGTGCGGAGAATAAGGCGGCGCCTTGCTTTTTAAAGCTTGGGTATAAAAACGCAAATCATCGATGCCGGGAATGGTAAAGCTGCTGCCGTCGTATGGAATCGGATGATGGTTGACGGTGCAGTAATCTTCCAGCATGTTGAATAAGGGAAAGCCGGTGGTCAGGTCTTGCTTGACCATTTCGGTGCAGTACACATCCAGCGGTTTGCCTTCCCTGAGCATCAGCAGGCCGGTGGTATGGTCGATCTGGCTGTCGATCAGCATGATCGCTTTAATGCCGGTATCGCGAACGCCTTCTTTAGGCTGGATAGCGGGGAAAGCTTCCAGTTGCGCACGAATGTCCGGCGAGGTATTAAACAGCAGCCAGTTTTTATTGTCGGTACTTACCGCAATGGATGACTGGGTACGGGCTTTGCCGTTCATTTCCTGGTGCCGCAAGCGATGGCAATTATGGCAGTTGCAGTTCCATTGAGGAAAACCGCCGCCTGCACCTGAACCGAGAACTCTGATCTTCATAGTATGAATAGTAACTTAGAGGGAATAAGGGCTAAATGATACGGTAATAAAAGGCGTCAGGCAAAAAAAAGGGGCTCATCAAGAGCCCCTTTTTTGATCCCAATCGAATTAACGATTGTAGATGTACATTGTTACTTCAAAACCGAAACGCAGGTCTGTGTAGCTTGGTGTTTCCCATTTCATCGTGAACCTCCAGAAGTGTTTAAATTATTATGCTAGCTTGATCAAGTAAGCTGAATTGAAGTATACGATGAACTATTTTTTTACGCAACTTTTGACATCGCCGAAAGCTGACAAACCTTGTCTTTTAAACAGTTCATGCGCTGTTTGGCAGTAAATGCAGGGGTAATAAACCAATGGTAACTGGTTAAAATTACAGGATATTTGGCTAGGTTGGGAAAGATGTTTTTTTGGGTAGGAAGAGAGTATTATTCTATTTCACCTTAAAAACAATAATACACATATAAAAATATGAGGAGGGGTCATGGGTGGAGTTACTGAGCTGTGGTTGATTATGTTAGTAATCGCTGCTGCGGCGTTCGCGCCGCTGGGTTATTTTATTTACAGGTTTACGAAAGCAGGCGACAAACCGTTCGGTGAAATTGAGCCGCATGGCGATAGTCCGTCGGTAGTGAACGATTTTGCAGAAAAAGTAATTAAATTTGTTCAGGGGTTGTTTGCCAAAAAGTAAAAATATGTTCTTGATGAGCTTTCCAGGTGATGTTATCCGCCTGGAAATTTCTCATGCCAGCAAATCTATAAGCCGCCGCAGGTCGGGCAGTTAGGGTTTTTCCTCAGTTTCATCGTATTCCATTCCATCGTTAATCCATCCAATAGTAATAACCGTCCGGCTAACGCTTCGCCGATATTCATGATCAGCTTCATTGCTTCCAGTGCCTGGATGCTGCCGACTATGCCGGTGATCGGCGCTATAACGCCGTTGGTGGCGCAGTTTTGCAATTCTTCGCCGTCATTGTCGTACAGGCAGTTGTAGCACGGGCTGTCGTTTTTACCCGGCGTAAACACAGTCACCTGACCTTCAAAGCGAATCGCTGCACCGGATACCAGCGGCGTTTGCTGTTTGACGCAGGCGCTATTGATCGCAAAGCGCGTGGAGAAGTTGTCGCTACAGTCCAAAACCACGTCCGCTTGTCTCACTTCGAAATCAAGCTGTTCACCTTTCAGTCTTTGTTTGATTGCTCTTACCTTGACATCGGGATTTAGTTTATTAAGCGTTTGGCGGGTTGAAATTACTTTATCAATCCCAATATCTGGCGTGTGATGAGCAATCTGCCTTTGCAAATTGGATAAGTCTACGACGTCATTATCATAAATAGTGAGTGTGCCGATACCTGCCGCAGCAAGATAAATAGCGGCAGGGGAACCGAGTCCTCCGGCACCGACAATCAGTATGCTGGCAGCGAGAAGTTTTTGTTGTCCCTCAATATCGATTTGAGGAAGCATGATTTGACGGCTATAACGCAGTAGTTGGTTGTCATTCATAAGTCATGTTGTTGCTGTATTGTGAGCAGAGATGATGCCAAAGAACGGGGTAGACTGCAAAAACTGATTATTGTTGGCACTCGTTGCTAGCGAGTGCTAAAATCTAAATCCGAATTTAACCTTTAATTTTAATGTTAGGAGATATTGATGAAAATACGTCCGTTACACGACAGAGTGATAGTCAAACGTGTTGAAGAAGAAACGACAACTGCCGGCGGTATTTTACTGCCAGGTTCTGCGGCCGAAAAACCAAGTCAAGGCGTCATTTTGGCGGTAGGTAATGGCAAGCAACTGGACAATGGCACAGTGCGCGCTCTGGAAGTCAAGGTCGGTGATAAAGTGCTGTTCGGCAAATATTCCGGCAACGAAGTTAAAGTTGACGGCGACGATCTTATCGTTATGCGTGAAGAAGACATCATGGGCGTTTTAGGTTAAGCCTGAGCACGTTAATCACATTCACATACAAAATAGAAAGGAATAAAAATGGCAGCAAAAGACGTATTATTCGGTGATGACGCTCGTGTCCGTATGGCGCGCGGCGTAAATATTTTAGCAAACGCAGTCAAGGTAACTTTAGGTCCTAAAGGCCGTAATGCGATTCTGGACAAAAGCTTCGGCGCTCCAACCATCACTAAAGACGGTGTATCGGTTGCTAAAGAAATCGAATTAAAAGACAAATTCGAAAATATGGGCGCGCAAATGGTTAAAGAAGTGGCTTCGCACACTTCCGATGTAGCCGGTGACGGTACAACCACTGCAACCGTATTGGCGCAATCTATCGTCAACGAAGGTTTAAAAGCCGTTGCCGCCGGCATGAACCCAATGGACTTAAAACGCGGTATTGACTTAGCCGTCATTAAAGCCGTTGAAGCGATTGTAGCTTCCGCTACGCCTTGCACCGATAACAAAGCGATTGCCCAAGTCGGTACTATCTCAGCCAACTCTGACGAATCAGTCGGCCAAATCATTGCGGAAGCGATGGAAAAAGTCGGTAAAGAAGGCGTTATTACCGTTGAAGAAGGCACAGGCCTGGACAACTCATTGGACGTAGTTGAAGGTATGCAGTTTGACCGTGGCTACTTGTCACCTTACTTCATCAACAAACAAGAAAACATGAGCGTCGAATTAGAGGACCCATTGATTCTGATCTACGACAAAAAAATCTCCAATATTCGTGACATGCTTCCAATTCTGGAAGGCGTTGCTAAAGCCGGGCGTCCTTTATTGATCGTTGCTGAAGATGTTGAAGGCGAAGCCCTGGCAACTTTGGTTGTTAACACTATTCGCGGTATCGTTAAAGTTGCAGCCGTTAAGGCCCCCGGTTTCGGCGATCGTCGTAAAGCCATGTTGGAAGACATTGCTGTATTGACTGGCGGTACTGTTATCTCTGAAGAAGTCGGTTTGAGCCTGGAAAAAGCTGAATTAGAGCAATTGGGTACCGCTAAAAAAGTACAAATCACTAAAGAAAACACCACCATCATTGATGGCGCAGGTTCTGAAGAGCAAATCAAAAGCCGTGTTGCACAAATTCGCGCACAAGCAGACGATGCAACGTCCGACTATGACAAAGAAAAACTGCAAGAGCGTCTGGCTAAATTAGCCGGCGGTGTTGCTGTCATTAAAGTGGGCGCTGCAACCGAAATCGAAATGAAAGAAAAGAAAGCCCGCGTAGAAGATGCATTGCATTCAACACGCGCAGCGGTTGAAGAAGGCGTTGTTGCCGGTGGCGGTTCTGCTCTGGTTCGCGCAATTTCTGCTCTTGATAAACTCGAAGGCATTAACCACGACCAAACAGTCGGTATTAACATTCTGCGTCGTGCGATGGAAGAACCTCTGCGTCAAATCGTTGCTAATGCGGGCGACGAACCTTCAGTAGTTTTCAATGAAGTGCAAAAAGGCACAGGTAATTTTGGTTACAATGCGGCAACCGGCGAATACGGCGATATGATCGAAATGGGTATTTTAGATCCTGCGAAAGTAACCCGTACTGCGTTGCAAAACGCAGCTTCTGTTGCCGGCTTGATGCTGACTACCGAAGTGATGATTGCTGATGCGCCTAGCGATGATAAAGGCGGTCACGGCATGCCTGATATGGGCGGCATGGGCGGTATGGGTGGCATGGGCGGCATGATGTAATCATGTTGTCTTAAAGCCCTGTTGCTTTAAGTGAAATGAAAGCCCCGGTTGTTTTTGAAACAGCCGGGGCTTTTTTTATTGTCCTTCAAGGTAAAAATTGCGTACCTCACTCTGCACACCCTCAAGCGGGACAGATGGGCGCTAAATATTAGTGTTTGCTGTTGAATAAAAGCTCAATTAAACTAGCCTGCCTGGAGAATAAGAATTAGACAAGTTGGTATGGGCCGGTAAACTGCATAAACCCGGTACAAAGAATACGCGGTCATTGCTGGATTCGCGTAGGTGACATTTTTCATAAGGCGTGCTTTTGCACTATCCATAAGGAGAATTACCATGGCACAAGAAAAAGATTATTTAAAAGATTCGTTCGGCAATGCCGTTTCTGCGATTCTCAAAGGCATCGATCGCGACGTGGAGCGGGGTGAAGATGTTCTGATGTTGGGGCTTGGCATAGTCATGCTGTCTTCCACTTTTGCACCGGTGGCGCCGCCGAGTATTCTGTTGCCTCTGGTAGCGCTTACTTTCGCTGTTTCTGCGGGCTTTGCGAGGAAAAATTATCACAACATGGAGCGAAAACTCCTGCAATCAATGGCACAGCTGGAAGGCCATGACAAAACCATCCTGCTCCCGATTGTCGCTGTTTTTTCCGAATATCCCATGCACTCTTTGGCGGAGTCGTTTAATCCGTTAAAAAACCTGAAACGAACCTGGAAAAGTGCGCTGGGCGGTCTGTTGATTAATCCGTTATGGATGCCTATTTTTTATGTGATGGGCATGCAAATCATCGAAGAAAAAAACCTGGGTATTTTGAACCGTGCCATTCTCGGTGTGGAGCAGAAAATTTGTTCTTTGTCTTCTGTCGTTTAGTGGTGCTGGAGTCGCATCAACTCAATGTGCCGTACTTTATATAATAGGCATGATGTCTCGAGTTTAAAAAATTGTTAATGACCCACGTCGCATAATCTCGTAAAATTACCCACAGTTTTGTTTTTTTATAACGGGATGAGTCCTTAAGGGGTCATCCCGTTTTGCACATTTGAGGTGACGTGTTTGACTAGGTCTGCTTTATTGCTTTTGGAAGATGGAACGGTTTTTAACGGTGTTGCCATAGGTGCAGACGGCTGTTCCGTGGGTGAGGTCGTTTTTAATACGGCTATGACCGGATATCAGGAAATTCTCAGTGATCCGTCTTATGCCCGGCAAATTGTGACATTAACCTATCCTCATGTTGGTAATGTCGGGACAACTGGCGAAGATGATGAGTCTGTCGGCGTTTTTGCCAGTGGTTTGGTGATTAGAGATCTGCCGTTGTTGGCCAGCAACTGGCGTAGCGAAAAATCCTTGCAGCAATATTTAATTGATAATGATGTCGTCGCCATTGCAGATATCGATACCCGTCAATTAACCCGGCTTTTGCGTGATAAAGGTGCTCAACGCGGTTGTATTATGGCGGGAGAGTCGATTGATCTGGATGTTGCAAAAAAAGCCATTGAAGGCTTTTCAGGGTTGAAAGGCATGGATCTGGCTAAGGAAGTCACGGTTGATCGGCCTTATGAATGGACTGAAAATATCTGGCATTTGCAAAATGGACATACGCAGGCAGAAAATCTGACCAAACATGTTGTCGCTTATGACTTTGGTGTTAAGCGTAATATTCTCAGGTTACTGTCCAATCGTGGTTGCCGCGTCACCGTTGTTCCTGCAACAACACCCGCCGAGACCGTATTGGCGATGAATCCTGATGGCGTTTTCCTGTCTAATGGCCCTGGCGATCCGGAGCCGTGTACTTATGCGATAGAGGCGATTAAAACGATACTGGAAAAGAAAATTCCGGTATTCGGCATTTGTCTGGGGCATCAGTTATTGGCTTTGGCCAGCGGCGCAAAAACCGAGAAAATGAAATTCGGCCATCATGGCGCCAACCATCCGGTTCAGGAAATAGCCACGGGCCGGGTCATGATCAGCAGCCAGAATCATGGCTTTGCGGCCAATGAAGACAGTCTTCCTGATAATGTCATAGCGACTTATCGTTCCTTATTTGACGGCAGCTTGCAGGGTATCAAACGAACGGATTGTCCTGCGATGAGTTTTCAAGGTCACCCCGAAGCAAGTCCGGGGCCTCATGATGTAGAAGCTTTATTCGATGATTTCATCGAGATGATGGAACAAGCATTGTAGGGGCGAATTCATTCGCCTTGGGCGACTAAAGTCGCCCCTACATGGATGCAGAAGCAGCGTAGCGTAACCCGACAACCGTAGGTTACGCCACCCAGTCTGCATAACTAACAGCAACATAAATGGTAACGCATACAAAATGCCAAAAAGAACCGACATAAAATCGATTTTATTACTGGGTGCAGGCCCTATCGTTATTGGTCAAGCCTGCGAGTTTGATTATTCAGGTACGCAAGCCTGTAAGGCGCTGCGGGAAGAAGGTTATCGCGTCATTCTGGTCAATTCCAATCCGGCAACGATTATGACCGACCCGGATATGGCCGATGCGACCTATATCGAGCCTATCGACTGGCAAACCGTAGAAAAAATTATCGCCAAAGAACGTCCCGATGCGATATTGCCGACCATGGGCGGACAGACTGCGTTGAACTGCGCGCTGGATCTTGATGCCAACGGCGTTTTGGAAAAGTATGGCGTTGAAATGATCGGCGCTAGCAAAGAAGCGATTAACAAAGCCGAAGACCGTGAGCTGTTCAATCAGGCGATGCGGAAAATCGGTTATGAAGTGGCAAAGTCAAAAACCGCGCATACGATGGAAGAAGCATTGGCGGCGCAGCAGGAAGTAGGTTATCCGACCGTTATTCGTCCTTCGTTTACGATGGGCGGCAGCGGTGGCGGTATCGCTTACAACAAGGAAGAGTTTGTTGAAATCTGCGAGCGCGGCCTGTATTTATCGCCAACCAACGAGTTATTGATTGAAGAGTCGGTGCTGGGCTGGAAAGAATACGAAATGGAAGTGGTACGCGATTCCAAAGACAACTGCATTATTGTCTGTTCGATTGAAAACTTCGACCCGATGGGCGTGCATACCGGCGATTCGATCACCGTAGCGCCAGCGCAAACCTTGACCGACAAGGAATATCAGATTCTGCGTAACGTCTCTCTGGCGGTATTGCGGGAGATTGGCGTCGATACCGGCGGTTCCAACGTGCAGGTCGCCATTAACCCGAAAGACGGTCGGATGATCGTTATCGAGATGAATCCGCGCGTATCGCGTTCGTCTGCGTTGGCATCCAAGGCAACCGGTTTTCCGATTGCCAAGGTGGCGGCAAAACTGGCGATAGGTTACACACTGGATGAATTGAAAAACGAGATTACCGGTGGCGCAACACCGGCATCATTTGAGCCGACCATTGATTATGTGGTCACCAAGATTCCGCGTTTTACCTTTGAAAAATTCCCGCAAGCGGATGACCGTTTGACCACGCAGATGAAGTCTGTCGGTGAAGTCATGGCCATAGGTCGCACTTTTCAGGAGTCGCTGCAAAAAGCCTTGCGTGGCCTGGAAATCGGCATCAGCGGTCTCGATGAAATTATCGACTTGAACAGGGACGATGCTCAGGAAAAAATGCAGCGTGAAATGCGCCATCCGGGGCCGGATCGTTTGCTCTATGTCGCCGATGCGTTCCGTAGCGGCATGACGTTGGACGATGTGCATGAAGCCAGTAAAATCGATCCCTGGTTTTTGGCGCAGGTGGAAGATTTGGTTATTACTGAGAAATCATTATCGACTAAAACCTTATCGACCTTGAAAGAAGGCGAGCTGTATAAATTAAAACGCAAGGGCTTTTCCGATATACGCTTGGCTAAGTTGCTGGATACCTCCGAGTCTGAAGTGCGCAATGTGCGGCATAAACAGAATATTCGCCCGGTTTATAAACGTATAGATTCCTGCGCGGCCGAGTTTTCGTCCGACACGGCTTATTTATATTCGACTTACGAACAAGAGTGCGAGGCGCGGGTTTCCGATAGAGAAAAAATCATTATTCTCGGCGGCGGACCTAACCGTATCGGTCAAGGTATCGAGTTCGATTACTGCTGTGTGCATGCGGCATTGGCATTGCGCGAAGACGGCTATGAAACCATCATGATCAATTGCAATCCTGAAACGGTTTCTACCGACTTTGACACTTCGGATCGTTTGTATTTCGAGTCGTTAACGCTGGAAGATGTGCTGGAAATCGTGCATATTGAACAGCCCAAAGGCGTGATTGTGCAGTACGGCGGTCAAACGCCGTTGAAATTGGCGCGTGCCTTGGAAGCGGCCGGTGTGCCCATTATCGGCACCTCACCGGATTCGATTGATTTGGCTGAAGACCGTGAGCGTTTCCAAAAATTGCTGGAAAGGCTGGATTTGAAACAGCCGCCCAACGCCACGGCCCGTTCTGTCGAGCAGGCGATTAATGCGGCAACAAAACTGGGTTATCCTCTGGTTGTTCGGCCTTCCTATGTATTGGGCGGTCGGGCTATGGAAATCGTCTTCAATGAAGAGGGTTTGCAGCGTTATATGAAAGAAGCAGTCAGTGTTTCCAATGATTCGCCGGTATTGCTGGATCGATTCCTTGACGATGCGGTTGAAATGGATGTTGATGCCATTTATGACGGGGAGCAGGTATTGATCGGCGGTTTGATGGAGCACATCGAGCAGGCCGGCGTGCATTCAGGCGATTCAGCGTGTTCGCTGCCTCCTTATGAATTAGCGCCAAAACTCCAGGATAAATTGCGCGAACAGGTGACCAAAATGGCGGAGGCTCTGGGCGTGATTGGTTTGATGAATACCCAGTTTGCTATTCAGGGTGAGGATATTTATGTGCTTGAAGTCAATCCAAGAGCTTCGCGTACGGCGCCTTTTGTATCCAAGGCTACGGGTTATGCGCTGGCCAAAATTGCGGCGCGCTGCATGGTTGGGCAAACCTTGGCGCAACAAGGCATTACCGAAGAACGTATTCCCGGTTACTATTCGGTTAAGGAAGCAGTATTCCCCTTTGTTAAATTTCCAGGCGTTGATCCCTTGTTGGGCCCAGAAATGAAGTCAACCGGCGAAGTGATGGGGGTGGGTAAAACCTTTGGCGAGGCTTTTGCCAAATCCCAGCGAGCTGCCGGTGTCAACTTGAATCACAGCGGTAAAGTGCTTATCAGCATTCGCGATGCCGATAAAGTTAAGTTGCCTGATATTGCCAGAATGCTGGTTGATAAAAAATATGAAATTGTCGCCACCGGAGGTACCGCAAAGTTTCTTAAAGACGCGGGCATTCCTTGTGAAGTGGTTTATAAGGTTAATGAAGGGCGGCCTAATACGGTTGATATGATCAAAAACGATCAGATTCAACTGATTATTAATACGACGGAAGGCACAAAAGCCATTTCGGATTCATTTACGATGCGTCGTGAAGCCTTGCAACACCGTGTAACGTATTACACGACCATGGCCGGAGCAAGAGCGGCCTGTTACGCGCTGGGTGAATTGGACGCAGGCGATGTGAATTGCTTGCAGGATCTGCATAAAAGTCTTATTTAAGGCGAAAGACAAGGCGAAAGGCTAAAGAGAGCGGCGACTTTCGTCATTTGCCCTTAGCCTTTCGCCTAAAAAAATAATTATTGGAGTTTTAAAAATGAATAAAGTACCTCTCACCGTCAAAGGTGCGGAAAAATTACGTGCTGAATTGGAAGAATTAAAGTCGGTTGTGCGTCCGCGTATTATTGCGTCGATTGCCACGGCTAGAGCGCACGGTGATTTGAAAGAAAACGCCGAATATCATGCGGCGAAAGAACAGCAAAGCTTTGCCGAGGGGCGTATTTCCGAAATTGAAGGTAAACTTTCTAACGCGCAAATTATTGACATTACCAAGGTGGATGCCAATGGCAAAGTGGTGTTTGGCGCGACAGTGGAAATAGAAGACATTGAAGCCGAGAGAAGGGTGACCTATCAGATTGTTGGTGAAGATGAGGCCAATATCAAGGAAGGTCGTATTTCAATCGGCTCGCCGATTGCCAGAGCCCTAATCGGTAAAGAGGTTGAAGACGTTGTTACGGTTAAAGCGCCGGGCGGCAATGTCGACTATGAAATTATCTCGATTGAGTATATTTAGGCTAAAGGGTAAAGGCAAAGAAGACGTGTCTTGTGCCTTTCGCCTTGTGCCTATTTTATTTGTCTGGATTTAAGCGGTAAATAACGATAATTTGTCCGATACCCTGAATGAGCTCGGCTCCTGTGGCCGTGCAGATTTTCTCGCTGATTAGCTTGCGTTCTTCCCGTTCAGCGCGTATCCGCACTTTAATCAGTTCGTGGCTGTTAAGTGCCAATTCAATCTCTGCCAGCACGGCTGCGGTAAGTCCTGATTGGCCTATCATAATGACGGGCTTTAAGCTGTGCGCTTGAGCCCGGAGTTTTTTCTTGTCTGCAGAGTTCACTCTTTAATTCCTAAATCAAAAGCCTAAATTTTACACTAAAATATAATTATGGGACGAAGTAAAAGCAGTAGTCGTTGGATGCAAGAACATTTTGATGATGAATACGTCAAAATGGCGCAAGCTCAGGGTTATCGTTCACGTGCGGTTTTTAAATTGAAAGAAATTCAGGATAAGGACCAGCTCATTAAGCCGGGGATGAATATTATCGATTTGGGTGCTGCTCCAGGAGGATGGTCGCAGTATGCACGACAGATTATTGGTAAAAAAGATAAGATTATATCGCTGGATATTTTGGCGATGGATCCACTGGAGGGTGTTGATTTTATACAGGGTGATTTTCGTGAGCAAGCCGTTCTTGACCAATTGTTCGCTGTGCTTGACGGAGCGCCGATCAATCTGGTGATGTCGGATATGGCGCCGAATATGAGCGGCAATAAAGGTGTAGATCAGCCCCGTTCTATTTATCTTGGAGAGTTGGCCTTGGAAACAGCCAAGGCTGTGTTGGCAAAAGAGGGGCTTTTTCTGGTTAAATTATTTCATGGTGCAGGTTTTGAGGAGTTTTATAAGGAGGTTCAGCAGTCCTTTGCAAAAGTGGTTATCAGAAAGCCAAAAGCATCAAGACCACGAAGCAATGAAGTTTATATTTTAGCTAAAGGCTTTAAATAAGCTTTTGTAGCCCTAATAACAGAATCAGGTTTGTAAAGTATGATGAGGTCGTATTTTACATGTGTAGATGAGTTCCAAATAAATAACGACAGTCAGGAAAGTTAACTCCTGATATAATTAGTCAGTTTTTAAATCGAGAGCCGTTCAGGCTCGGGGTGTGTAAATTGAACGATATGATGAAAAATATAATTCTATGGGTCGTCATTGCAGTGGTATTGATGTCCGTCTTTAATAATTTTGGTCCGCAAAATAGCCGGGCTGATTCGTCGATGTCTTATTCGCAATTTATCGAGTCCGTAAAAGCAGGCCAGGTTCAACAGGTGATGATTGAAGATAATATCATCAAAGGCAAGATGCAGGGTGGCCAGATATTTAAAACTTATGCACCTTCCGATCCCCATTTAGTTGATGATTTGCTGGAAAACGGTGTTGAAATTAAAGCCGTTCCGCCTGAGCAACCTTCTATGTTAATGCAGTTGCTGGTTTCTTTTGGGCCGATGTTGCTGCTGATTGCAGTATGGGTTTTCTTCATGCGGCAAATGCAGGGGGGAGCAGGCGGTGGTCGTGGGGCAATGAATTTTGGTAAAAGCAAAGCCCGTATGCTTGAAGAAGATCAGATTAAAGTCACTTTTGCCGATGTAGCCGGTTGTGATGAGGCTAAAGAAGAAGTCGTTGAAATGGTCGATTTTCTTAAAGACCCGGCGAAATATCAGAAATTAGGTGGAAAAATTCCTCGCGGGGCGTTGATGATCGGCCCTCCGGGAACGGGAAAAACTTTGCTGGCCCGAGCAATTGCCGGTGAGGCTAAAGTGCCGTTCTTCACAATTTCAGGCTCGGATTTTGTTGAAATGTTTGTCGGTGTGGGCGCATCCCGTGTGCGTGACATGTTTGAACAAGCTAAAAAACATGCGCCCTGTATTATTTTTATTGATGAAATAGATGCAGTTGGTCGTCAGCGCGGTGCCGGTTTGGGCGGTGGCAATGACGAGCGTGAGCAAACTCTAAACCAGTTGCTGGTTGAGATGGATGGCTTTGAGGGTAACGAAGGCATTATTGTCATTGCCGCTACAAACCGCCCCGATATATTGGATAAGGCTTTATTGCGTCCAGGCCGATTTGATCGTCAGGTAACGGTAGGTCTGCCGGATGTCAGGGGGCGTGAGCAGATTCTCGCAGTGCATGTTAAAAAAGTGCCGACTGCTGATGATGTTGAGGTTAAATATATAGCACAAGGTACTCCGGGATTTTCTGGAGCCGATTTGGCTAATTTGATCAATGAAGCCGCTTTATTCGCCGCCAGAATGAATAAGCGTGTGGTCAGTATGGCGGATTTGGAAAAAGCCAAGGATAAGTTGATCATGGGTGTTGAAAGAACCTCTATGGTTATGAACGAGAAAGAAAAGAAAATGACCGCTTATCATGAAGCAGGGCATGCGATAGTCGGCAAGCTGGTTCCTGAGCATGATCCTGTCTATAAGGTTAGCATTATGCCTAGAGGTCGTGCGCTGGGTGTTACCATGTTTTTGCCGGAACGAGATCAGTACAGCGCCAGCAAGCAAAAATTGGACAGTATGATTTCCAGTTTGTACGGCGGCCGCATCGCCGAGGAAGTGGTTTTCGGCCGTGAGCAAGTCAGTACCGGTGCATCCAACGATATTGAGCGAGCCACTGAGTTGGCTAGAAATATGGTGACTAAATGGGGCTTTTCTCAGCGCCTAGGGCCATTGTCCTATAGTGAAGAAGAAGGCGAAGTTTTTCTGGGGCGTTCGGTGACGCAGCATAAAACGGTTGCCGAAGAGACATCGCATACCATTGATGAAGAAATTCGCTCTTTCATTGATCGGAATTACGAACGTGCCGAAGTAATCTTGAAAGAAAATATGGATATTCTCCATGCTATGGCGGAGGCGTTGATGAAGTATGAGACGATCGACAAATTTCAAATTGAGGATTTGATGGCTCGCAAGTCGGTCAGAGATCCTCAGGGATGGGATGATAAGCCGCCTTCTCATGGCGAAGTAATAACAGATGATGTTAAGAGTAAGGGGGGGGTGAAAAATGAGAAATCAATTGGCGGCACCGCCGAGCAAAGCTAATAGCATCCTTAGCTGACACGAAAGGAGAGGCGTAATGCCTCTCCTTTTTTTTGTATGTAATTTTAAAAAGGCAAAATCCGTAAATAGTCGATTTTTGTCTTTAGTTTTTTTACCTGTTTTTAGGCTTTAGAATCATGACAAAAAAATATTTTGGAACAGATGGTATCAGAGGTAGGGTGGGGGAACATCCAATAACAGCAGATTTCTTTCTGAAGTTAGGTTGGGCTGCTGGGCGGGTATTTGCAAGCGAAGGGCATGGTTTTGTTCTGGTTGGTAAAGATACGCGTATTTCGGGTTATATGTTTGAGTCGGCATTGGAGGCAGGGTTAACAGCGGCAGGTGTTGATACTCGTTTGTTAGGCCCCATGCCAACACCGGGTATAGCTTACTTAACCCGCACTTTAAGAGCGCAAGCGGGTATTGTCATTAGCGCCTCTCACAATCCTTATTATGATAATGGGGTTAAGTTTTTCTCGGTGCAGGGAATGAAGCTACCTGATGAGATAGAGCAAAAAATAGAACGGCATCTTGACTCGCCGATGACTACGGTAGAGTCGGCAAAATTGGGCAAGGCGAAACGGTTGGATGATGCTGCCGGTCGATATATTGAATTTTGTAAAGCTAGTGTGCCGACGCGACTTGATTTTAGCGGTATGAGAATAATACTGGATTGTGCTCATGGAGCAACTTATCACATAGCTCCTCATGTGTTTAGTGAGGTGGGTGCTGAAGTTGTTACGATAGGTGCAGAGCCGGATGGTCTTAATATTAATGACGAATGCGGTGCAACCAAGCCGGAAAGACTGGCGGCAACAGTTTTAGCTTACCGAGCAGATTTTGGCATTGCTCTGGATGGTGATGGTGATCGATTGGTGATGGTTGATCATAAGGGTGAAATTGTTGATGGTGACGAGCTTATTTATATTATTGCTAAAGCTAGACTGGATGCAGGGCAGATGTCCGGGCCTGTCGTAGGCACGTTAATGACAAATCTGGGCATGGAGCACGGCTTGAAAAAGTTGGGAGTCAATCTGCTTAGGGCAAATGTCGGTGATCGGTATGTCATGGAAATGTTGGCTGAGCATAAAGGAATTTTAGGCGGTGAAAATTCCGGTCATATCATTTGTCTGGATAAGACAACAACGGGGGATGGTATTATTGCTGCCTTGCAGATCATGGCTGAAATGCAATGTACAGGTAAGAATTTACATGAATTGAAATCCGGTATGCAAAAATATCCGCAAGTTTTGGTGAACGTAAAAACAAGCAAGAAAATAAATCCGGAGCAGGATGATGGTATACAAAAAGCAGTGAAAGCGGTTGAGAAAAAGCTCGGAGATAGTGGGCGGGTGTTGCTTAGAGTCTCGGGAACAGAGCCGTTAATTCGTGTAATGGTCGAGGGTCAACAGGAAGATTTGGTTAGAAATTACGCGCAACAAATAGCTGATGAGGTTAAGAAAGCAATGGGGGCTTGAATTAGGCGCTATTAATATATATTATAGGCGATTTGATTCTATGTGAGGAGTAGTGATGCGTCGGTCTCTAGTTGTAGGAAATTGGAAGATGAATGGAACTCTTGCCAGTGCTGAGTTACTTGTGAAAGGTATCATTGCCGGGTTAGGAGAAAATAACGCGGATATAGCAGTATGTGTGCCTTATGTGCATATACCGAAAGTCAGTGAATTGGTAAGAAGCACTTCATTGGCATTGGGTGCGCAAAGCGTTGGAGATAAACCTTCAGGCGCATTTACCGGCGAAATTTCGGCAGCGATGTTAAGTGAATTCAATTGCAAGTATGCTCTTGTAGGGCATTCAGAAAGACGCAGTTATTACGGCGATACTGACGAATCGGTAGCTGCACGATTTTGTCAGGCACAAGAGCAAAATATCATTCCCGTTCTCTGCGTTGGTGAAACGTTGGAGCAACGCGAACAAAACCAGACTTTTGCGGTGATTGATGCTCAGCTTGATGCTGTGATTAATTTGGCGGGTATTGCTGCTTTTAGTGCGGCAGTAATTGCTTATGAGCCTGTATGGGCTATAGGAACAGGAAAGACGGCGACTGATGATCAAGCTCAGGAAGTTCATCGGTACATAAGGCAGTACATTGCTGCTAAAGATCAAGCCATTGCCGATAAAATACAGATTTTATATGGCGGTAGTGCTAAACCGGATAATGCAAAAGGCTTATTTGCGATGCCGGATATTGACGGCGGTTTAATTGGTGGGGCTTCGTTGGATGCGGAATCCTTTTTGAAGATTTATCATTCAATTTAGAGTAATTTAAACTTTATTATGTATCAGGTAATTATTGTTATTCATGTGCTGTTGGGTTTAGGGGTTGTTGGGTTAGTATTAATGCAACAAGGAAAAGGTGCTGATGCAGGCGCAGCTTTTGGCACGGGCTCTTCAGGTTCTGTTTTTGGGGCTCAGGGGGCAGCATCGTTCTTGTCTCGAGCTACAGCAATTCTAGCAACTTTATTTTTTATGACCAGTTTGGGGCTTGCGGTTTTGAATGGTAAGCAGGGCGCTGCTTATGACTTAATGAACGCCCCCAAGGTTGAGCAGGATACGCTTGGTATTCCTGATGTGGGTGGCGAAAAAGGTGTGGTCGGTACCTCTCCAGTGCCTGCCGTCGAATCTGAAGAAGTGCCTGCTGCAGTTCCTGCAACCGAGTAAGCAATTGAAAAAAGTAATAAATACTATTTGAAATATAAGTGAAGACGCTGTGAAAATAACAAAATGATATGCGTTAGATAGTATTTTTACGATCAAGTTTTAGCCGATGTGGTGAAATTGGTAGACACGCCATCTTGAGGGGGTGGTAACGAAAGTTGTGCCGGTTCAAATCCGGCCATCGGCACCAAATATATACCCTGCTAGAGGTTTTCTCTAGTGGGGTGTTTTTTTGTTTGCTACAACGAAAAATACATAAATTAAGTTTCTAGAATAGAAGTGCGATACAGCAAAATAATTAAGCTATACTAAAAAGGTTATGCATAGAGTGCTGTAATATTCGCACAGAGTTTTGCTTGGTAAATTAGAGATTAATGGAGAAAACAATGGCAAGTATTCTTGCAGTTGACGATTCAGCTTCAATGAGAAAAATGGTTTCATTTACTTTAAGAGCTGCTGGATACGATGTCGAAGAGGCGGTGGATGGAGTTGATGCTTTAGAAAAAGCACAGGCTAGGACATTTGATTGCGTAGTAACCGATGTCAATATGCCAAATAAAGACGGAATCACTTTAATTAGAGACTTGAGAGCACTCCCGGATTATAAATTTATTCCGATGCTGATGCTGACAACTGAGTCAGGCATCGAAAAAAAACAAGAAGGTAAAGCTGCCGGCGCAACGGGATGGATGGTTAAGCCGTTTAATCCTGATCAATTATTAAAAACATTACTAAAAGTTTTGGGCTAATCAATACTATCATGCCGAAGTGTGTTAAGCGCATGCAGGAAAATCTATACCTATTAAAAGGTTCTAATCCCATGCGACTTTATTCTGAATATTTAGATGAAGGGTTTAAGTATTTATCCAGGCAGGTATCAATAAAAAAGTTTTTGGGTTGATTTTTAATCTTGTTTAAATGAATTTAGGCGCATACAGGTAAGTCTATGTCTATTGATATGTCACAATTCCATCAGATCTTTTTTGAAGAATGTTTCGAAGGTCTTGAAGCAATGGAGTCAGGATTGTTAACTCTCGATATGGGGGCTATTGATTCAGAAATAATCAATACCATTTTCAGGGGAGCGCATTCGATAAAGGGCGGCAGTGGAACTTTTGGTTTTACTGTCATTGCTGATTATACCCATATCATGGAAACCCTGCTCGATGAAATGCGGGATGGGCGTAGGCAGGTAACCCAGCCTGCAGTGGATGTTTTGCTTGGATCTGTTGACTGCCTTAGAGAGATGTTGACGGCAATTCAAAATGAACAGGTTGTTAATGATGTCAGCGTAACAAAGCACAAAACGGCTTTGGAAATTGTGCTTAATGGCGGTTCGATGGAGAAAGAATCCGTGTCTCCAGTTGAACCGGAATGGCCAAGTGAAGAAGCTGTTGTCAATATTGCCCCTGATAGTATTGAAGAAAAATCCGTTGAATTAGCAGAACAGGGCTGGAAAATAGCTTTTTGCCCCTATTTGGATTTGCTTCAAACTGGTAATGATCCTGTCAGGCTGTTTCGTGAATTGAATGAGCTAGGTGAATTAACAACCATGGCTAATATTCAGGATGTTCCCGGTTTTTATGAATTAGATTCCGAGGAATGTAATATTTCTTGGGATTTAAAAGTTGCCGGGGATATTTCCGAAGATGAAATCAGGGAAATATTCAATTGGGTTGAAGGCGATTGTGAAATGGAAATTCAGCCGCTCGCCAAAGCCGTAAAGCCACCCCCCGCTATAAAAAAAGCCGATCCTGAACCCGCCCCGGTAATTGCACCTAATGATCCAGTCCCAAACCCCGTAGAGGCCAAACCTAAGGTGGTTGCCGAAACCAAAAAGGCGGATACTCAAGATTCTGACAATGAAGTCGCAAAAACCACGGCAAAAGCCAGTTCGATTCGGGTCGATACGGATAAAATCGATACGTTAATCAATATGGTTGGCGAGGTTGTGATCACCCAGTCTATGCTGGGTTTAGTTGGCGAGAACTTTACCATGGACAAGGTGGGTCAGCTTAAAAGAGGGCTTGCCCAGTTAGAACGGCATACCCGGGATTTACAACAAAGCGTCATGAATATTCGGATGCTACCGATCAGTTTTGTTTTTAGCCGATTTCCACGGCTAGTACATGATATTAGCAGCAAATTAGATAAAAAAATTGTACTGAAACTGGTCGGAGAAAATACCGAGGTTGATAAGGCTGTCGTTGAGCTAATTAATGATCCGTTAGTTCATTTGATTAGGAATAGCCTTGATCACGGTATAGAAATGCCTGCTGATCGGGTCGCAGCAGGCAAGCAGGAAACAGGAACCATCGAACTGAAGGCGTATCATCGCGGCGGTCATATTGTCATAGAAATTATTGATGATGGTCGCGGATTGGATAAAGATAAGTTATTGGCAAAGGCTATAGAAAAAGGCTTGATTGAAGAAAGTAACCTCCTTACCGAAAAGCAGATATTTGAACTGATCTTTATGCCGGGGTTTTCTACAGCCGAACAGCTCACTGATATTTCCGGTCGCGGTGTGGGCATGGATGTTGTGAGAAGGAATATCCAGTCATTAGGCGGCAACATAGAAATTATTTCAGAGCTGGGTAAAGGAACGACCATAGCAATCCATTTGCCGTTAACGTTGGCAATCCTTGACGGTCAGTCTGTTGCGGTTGGTGATGAGACCTACATTGTGCCATTGGTGTCAATTATTGAATCAATTAATATTACCGAAAAAATGTTAAATAAAGTTGCGGGTAAAGGAGAAACCTTTCGCTTGCGCAATGAATATTTACCTGTAATTAGAATGCGCGGAATTTTTAATGTGCATTCAGGCGATTCGACCAAGTCGAAAGAGGGGGTGCTTGTTGTCGTAGAGGGTCAAGGAGAACTGTGTTGTTTACTGGTAGATGAGTTATTGGGGCAACAACAGGTTGTTATTAAATCATTGGAAGCAAATTACCGGCGGGTGGAAGGCGTTTCAGGTGCAACTATTTTGGGTGATGGTTCCGTTGCACTGATTCTTGATGTTCCAGGCTTGGTCCGTTTTTCAATTCGCTAATACATAGATAAAAGCAGACATGGCACAACAAGCTGAAAATAAAGATATTGACCAATATCACTACAGTAAAAACCTGGATAATGCGGTGCAATATCTGAGTTTCGCCTTAGGCCAAGAAGAATATGGAGTTGATATCCTTCGGGTACAGGAAATACGAAGTTGGGAACCCGTTTCCAGAATACCTAATGTTCCCTACTATGAAAAAGGTGTGGTTAATTTACGCGGTTCTATTGTGCCGATTCTCGATTTGAGAGAAAGGTTTAATTTAAGTAAAGCCGAATATACCCCGTTGACGGTAGTTGTGGTATTGCAAACTGGCGATAACAACAAGACACGGATAATGGGTGTTGTTGTCGACTCGGTTTCTGATGTCATTAGTGTGGATAAGACTGAAATTCAAGGCGCTCCAGACTTTGGGGCTAAAGTCAGTAACGAATTCATTAACGGACTGGTATCTGTTAATGAACGCATGGTGATGCTGCTTGATGTAGACAAATTACTGAAACTAGAGGAATTGGATCAGGATGAAAGTTAAAGCCTGTGCTCTTCGGCAACTGCTTCTGCGTTGCTCTACCTCCTACATCCTTGTAGGCAGCGATATTAATGTATTTGGCAAGGTTTGTGAAATTTTAAGAGGTAGCGTAGCGTGAAAATTAATATGCCGATAACGAATAATGAAGTCCTTCTGAAAAAAGGAGCAATCCTGGTTTCAAGAACCGACTTGATGGGACGTATTACCTACGTCAATGATGCATTTGTTGAAACGAGCGGATTTACCCGTGATGAGTTGATGGGGCAGGAGCATAATATCGTCCGTCATCCAGACATGCCCGCTGAGGCTTATGAAGACTTATGGATAACCTTAAAACAGCTTAGACCCTGGCAGGGGTTGGTCAAAAACAGGTGTAAAAACGGCGACCATTATTGGGTCGAGGCCAATGCCATGCCGTTATTTAAAAATGGCCAAGTCTATGAATACCTTTCTGTTAGGCATCCTCCAAAGCGTGATCTGATTCCTGCTACGGAGCAGTTATACAAAAAAATCAACGCCGGTGAAGCAAAATTAAGGCCGAGTGGTTTAGCGGTGATGGCTAAATCAATTAGCGAAATTGCCATAGCGAAAAAAAATGCTTTTGTAGTAGCGGCTTTTTTAGCGCCTATATTTTTTCTGATGTATCGATTGTTCCTGACACAGGAATACGTCTTGTTAACCGGTGTTGCTTTGTTAGCCATGATGGCATCGGCACTCAGCATCAATATGACCAAGGTAATAATCGATACGCTGGAAACGGCAATCACTACTTGTTACCGGCTGAGCAGTGGCGCTTTCGGAAATAAAGTGGACTTGAAGCGGAATGATCAGCTGGGCGATTTTTTGCGTGGTCTGTATAGTATGGAGGTCAAACTGGGTGTGGATTTGGCCAATTTCAAGCAAGGTCTTGCAGAATCGAAACGGATTACTCAGGCTCTGGACAATGTTCAATCCCCTGTCATGGTAGCGAATAAGAATTTTGAGATTATTTATATGAACGATAGCGTTCAGAGGATGTTCAAGACGGCGGAAAGCGATATTCGCAACCAATTGCCCGGTTTCTCCGTCGATAAATTGATGGGTTCAAATGTTGATCAATACCACGCTACTGTTAAAGGTGGGATATTGGAAAAATCACAAGAACCACTTAGATCGCAACTGGTTATTGGAGGTCGGCATATGAGCATTATCGCTAGTCCCGTTAATAGTGATGGTGAGCGTATAGGTTATGTGACTGAATGGCAGGATAGAACTCACGAAGTTTTAATTGAGCAAGAAATCGATCATCTAGTGCAGGGTGTTAAAGCCGGTGACTTGAGTGCGCGTATAAAATTAACTGACAAACAGGGATTTACTAAAGCATTGTCTGTCGGCATCAATGAATTAACGGATGTCATTGAGAGTGTGTTTGGTGATGTTAACCGAGTCATGGAAAACATGGCTGAAGGCGATTTAACCACCGCCATCACCAATGAATACCAAGGCGTTTACGCGGAGTGCAAGAATAATATTAATAGTACCTTGGCAAAACTCAGCGAATTCATCATTCAAATCAGGGATGCCGCTGATTTTATAGATAGTTCATCACAGGAAATGGCCAGCGGTAATAATAATCTGTCACATCGAGCTGAACAGCAGGCGGCCAGCTTGGAAGAAACGGCTGCCAGCATGGAAGAGCTAGCCAGTACCGTAAAAAATAATGCGCAGAATACGGTTCAAGCAACGGAAGTTGTTAATTCAGCAAGCCAATTAGCTCAAAAAGGCGGCGGCGTAGTTAAGTCCGCCATTCTTGCAATGCAGGAAATTAATGAGAGCAGTAATAAAATTGCCGAGATTATCGGCGTAATTGATGAAATTGCCTTCCAAACTAATCTGTTGGCATTAAACGCGTCTGTAGAAGCGGCCAGGGCCGGAGAGCAGGGGCGTGGATTCTCGGTTGTTGCAACCGAAGTGCGTAACCTGGCTCAACGAAGCGCAACTGCCGCACAGCAAAGTAATGAACTGATTCAGAACAGTGTGCAGAAAGTTCGTGCCGGAACGGCATTCGTTAATGAAACAGGCGTAGCGCTAACTGAAATTGTCGAAAGTGTTGCCAAAGTCGGCGATATTGTTGCGCACATTGCCAGTGCCAGTTCAGAACAATCAGCGGGTATCGAGCAAGTCAATCAAGCGGTTTCTCAAATGGACGATATTACTCAGCAAAATGCGGCTTTGGCGGAACAGGCTGCAGCAGGGAGTATTGCGATGAGCGAACAATCTACCCATATGACTCAGTTGCTTAGCTTCTTTAGGGTTAACTCAAAAAACGGATCGGCGGCGGCTAGACCGGTTGCGCACAGTAGTAGGGCGCCAGCAGTACCTGTAAGGGCGCCGACAAAAAAAGCGGTGGCTCCTGCTGCTTTGTCAGCGAGTAAGCCAAAAATAGATAGCAGCGATGAATGGGAAGAGTTTTAATCAGGGTACGAGGCGCAAGGCAGGGTTTTTAAATTGCGAGTCCTGAACCTTTTGCCTTTGACCTCATCTAACCCTATAACCGACAGGAAACTATAACAATGACAACAGATGTGCAGTCAAATAATAGTCGGGTAGAGCAATTTCTCACCTTTCAACTTGCAGACGAAGCGTATGGCGTTGAGATTTTAAAAGTGCAAGAGATTCGGGGCTGGGAAGCTGTTCGCGTGATACCGAATACGCCGGCTTTTGTTAAAGGCGTATTGAATTTACGCGGCTCCGTGGTGCCTATCATAGATTTACGGGAACGGTTTTCGCTGGAGCATTGCGAATATTCTCCAAAAACGGTCGTTATTGTCCTTTGTGTTGAACACGGCCCAAACCAGTTTGTCATGGGCATAGTCGCTGATGCGGTTTCTGATGTACTGGATATTAATTTGGCAGACATCAAAAAAGCCCCAAACTTCGGTTCAAAAATTGATACGCGCTACATGCGAGGTATGCATGTGTATAAGAAAAGGATGATTATGCTCTTGGACGTTGATAAATTGCTCAATCCCGATGAGGTTGAGGATATTGACAGTTTGGTATGACAGGTGAGAATTGTTGCAATAATTAATCAGAAAGGTGGTGTTGGCAAGACGACAACTACGGCAAATTTATGTCATGCCATTGCAGAGTCGGGGTTAAAAGTTACCGCAATTGATCTTGATCCGCAAGGCCATTTAGCCGTTTCTTTTGGTGTTACAGGCCAGAATAATGGAGGCATTGATGAAGTCATGCTTAAACAGAAAGGGATTCGGCAGCAGCTTATTTCCGTCAGGGATAATCTGCAATTAATTACATCAGGATCAAGGCTTAAGGACATTGAGCAATTAGCCGACAATAACTCGCCTCGCGGTGTTTTATTAAAAAATGCCTTGAATGGATGTCTTAATGATCAGGACTTTGTTTTTATTGATTGTCCACCGTCTTCAGGATTGTTGGTTGCGAACGCATTAATTGCAGCTGACGAAATTTTGATCCCTATGGCCAGTGATTTTCTAGCGTTGCAAGGGTTATCTCATCTAATGAGTACGATTAAGAGATTTGAAAAAGCTTTAAAAAGAAATTATAAAACATTATTGGTGATGTCGCGCTATTCGCCAGACAGACGAATATCGAGTCAGGTGCTAAATGTTTTGCTTACGCATTTTCCTGAGCAAATATTAGCAACAGTCATTAGAGAAACGGCATTGCTTGCAGAATGCCCTAGCTTTGGCAAAACCATTTTAGAGTATAGTCCGAAAAGTCGTTCGGCAAGGGATTTTCGTAGCCTTGCTCTTGATTTTCTTGAAGACAAGGTGATGTATGGCAATAAGTGAAGAAAACAATTTAATCGGGTACGATCCTTTAGCATGGATGGAAGGCAATGCCGATAAAAATGATGATACAAGCAATAACGAATTTTGTGACAGCAATAGTCAATCGGAAGAACAGCAATTAATTGATGATTCAGATAATTCGACGGTAAGCCCCGAAGAAATTGCAATTTCAAATGGCACTCAAGAGGATGAATTAGTTATAGATGAAATTGAGAGCGAAAATAATAGCGTTTTGGTAGAAGAAATGGCTGACGACTACATGGATGCGAGTAGTGTAGCGATGCAGGGAGCAGTTGCCGACGAGTTTGTATCAGCGGGAATGGATGAGGGCATATGTGATTTAGACGCTACCCTGACTATTCAGCATGTCGTCAAGTTACACGAAAAGCTGAAAAATTTATTGGCCATGCATGATGAAATCGAAATAAATGCATCTGACGTATCATCAATAGATACAGCCACTTTGCAGCTACTGGTTTCATTGAAAAAAGATGCGGTTAAGCTGCAAAAGAGAGTAACCATTATTTATCCATCCCCACGATTTGTTGAGTCTGCCCAGTTGCTGGGTTTGCTGGACGTGCTCGACGTTCATGACACGTGATTTTTGACGGACGGGAAATAGTTTAAAGATGGCCATTGTTGAGAAGGATCGCGAATTTAAATTCACTGCAGATGACTTTAATTTTTTAAGAAAATTGTCCAATGAGCATTCAGGTATTCAGGTTCCTGATGAAAGATTTGATATGTTCTATTCCAGGCTCTCCAAGCGGGTAAGGAAACTTGGGTTGGCAAATTTTAGGGAATATTGTCAGTATCTTAAAGACCACCCGGATAACGAGTTTACAGAGTTTATCAACGCCATAACAACCAATCTAACCGCTTTTTTTCGGGAAAGACATCATTTTGATTATGTCCGTGATGTTGTTATTCCGGAAGTCTTGATCAGGAATAAAACCTCCAGGCAAATCAGGGTGTGGTCTGCCGGTTGTTCTACGGGTGAAGAGCCTTACTCTTTAGCGATTACCTTATTGGAAAATGTACCCGCTGACTGGGATATTAAGATTTTAGCAACTGATTTGGATACTCATGTTTTACAAACAGCATCGAACGGTATCTACACGGAAGATCGCGTTAATGATCTGTCAGAAGACATGCTTAAACGATGGTTTATGCGAGGTAAATCAGCACAGTCCGGTCAAGTAAGAGTCAGGTCTCAATTACAACAAATTATTCAGTTTAAGCAATTGAATTTAATGCAGGATTGGCCGATGAAATGCCATTTTGATTTTATTTTTTGTCGTAATGTTCTTATATACTTTGATCGTGAAACCAAGACCTTGCTCGCGAAAAGATATGCTCAAATGTTGTCTAGTCGGTCATGGTTATTTATTGGACATTCAGAATCATTAAATCAGCTTTCAAATGAGTTTGAGTTAGTTGCATGTACCAGTTACCGGAAAAAAACCTAAATACTCATGAGTGCTAGCAATGATATTGGCCTACCTTCCATCGACGGTTTTGAACACATTAACCGATATGTAGATAAAGAGCGTGGCATGATTGCCGCAAAGATCTTGCCCGGTGAATACTATGTCACTCAGGAAGATGAATTGATTGCAACGGTATTAGGATCTTGTATATCGGCCTGTGTTCGGGACAAGGTGTCTGGTTTGGGCGGGATGAATCATTTTATGTTGCCGGAAACTACAGCCGATAAACTAAAACAAGGTAATGAGGCGGTGGTTGGTAATGCAACCCGCTATGGAAATTTTGCGATGGAACATTTAATTAATACTATTCTCAGTAATGGAGGTAAAAGAAAAAACCTGGAAGTTAAAGTGTTTGGCGGCGGTAAAATCATTCCAACCTTGACTGATATAGGTCTTAAAAATATTGACTTTATCTTGGAGTATATCGATACAGAAGGCCTGGCTCTGTTATCCCAGGACTTGGGGGATATTTATCCCAGGAAAATAATTTACTTTCCTAAAACAGGTAAGGTCGGAATGAAAAAAATCAAAGATTTACATAATGAGACCATTATAAGAAGAGAGCAGCAGTACTTTAACAATATTAAAAATGCACCTGTTGAAGGTGAGGTCGAGCTTTTTTAAGAGTATGCAATGAGTAAAATTCGTGTATTGATTATTGATGATTCATTGTTAATCAGAAAGGTACTGACTGAGATTTTAAATTTGTCTCCGGATATTGAGGTAGTTGGCGCTGCCGAAGATCCTCTTATTGCCCGAGAGATGATTAAGGCATTAAATCCTGATGTATTGACCTTGGATATTGAAATGCCGCGTATGGACGGAATAACCTTTTTACGTAACTTGATGCGCCTCCGGCCTATGCCGGTTGTGATGATTTCAGCGCTCACAGAAAGTAATGCTGAAGTTACGTTAACTGCTCTGGAGTTGGGCGCCGTAGACTTTATAGCTAAACCAACAATGGATGTAGAAAACGCATTAAATGACTATGCCGATGACATTATTACCAAGGTAATAGTCGCGTCAAAAGCTAATATTAGAAGACTTGAATAATGAAGTCTGCAATCAGAAATTCTGGAGCGGTAGCACGGGGAAGACTTGTGCATGTCGCGAACTCCAGTAATGATGGAATCGCTTAAAATTAAAGTGGTAACAATCGACATTAAACATGCACCTATTGACGGTGATCGTGGACTTCTTTTAGAGTGGACTTATGGGTAAGATACGCGTATTGGTTATTGATGATTCAGCATTAATTAGGAAAATACTGACTGAAGTTTTAAGTTCGTCACCCGATATTGAAGTTGTCGGTGCAGCAGCAGATCCTCTTATTGCCCGAGAGATGATTAAGCAATTAAATCCGGACGTATTGACGCTGGATATTGAAATGCCGCACATGGACGGGATAACCTTCTTGAGCAACTTGATGCGCTTAAGGCCTACACCGGTTGTAATGATCTCTACGCTGACTGAACATGGTGCCGAAGCGACTTTAAATGCTCTGGCGCTAGGTGCGGTCGATTTTATTGCCAAACCCAGAGTTGATGTTGTCAATACGCTGAATGAGTATGCCGAGGAGATTATTTCCAAAGTTATCGGCGCTGCCCAGGCTAAAGTCGGCAATATTTACAATAGAGCAATCAAGCCTAAAAGTCCTGTCGCAACCGTTGCTGATGTTTCAGAAAAACACTCAGTTGATGTGATTCTTAAAGCCGCGCCGATAAAAACGTCTGTTAGTTCCACCAGTAAGATAATTGTCTTGGGCGCCTCAACGGGAGGAACAGAGGCCATTAAAGCGGTTGTTAAAGGCTTCCCGGCAGATACCCCGCCTATTTTAATAACCCAACATTTACCCGCTGCATTTAGTGCATCATTTGTCCGTCATGTTGACCTTGCAACGGAAATGTCAGCTTGTATTCCCAAGCATGGTCAGACGATTGAGCCGGGTAATATTTATCTTTCACCTGGAGACAGGCACATGCTGGTGATTAGAGACGGAGGTAAATATATTATTCAGTTGAGCGATGGATTGCCTGTCAATCGTCATAAACCTTCCGTTGATGTGCTGTTTCGTTCAGCTGCTCAATGTGCCGGGGCTAATGCCATAGCCGTATTATTAACAGGCATGGGCGCTGACGGAGCCATGGGTATGAAAGAAATGCATGATGCGGGTGCCAAAACAGTTATTCAGGATGAACAAACCAGTGTGGTTTGGGGTATGCCGGGTGCTGCATTTAAGTTAGGTTGCACTGATTATGTGGTATCGTTAGAAGAAGTTTCGAGTAAAGTTTTAAGCTTAGTTAAGCCTAGCAGTGTGAGCAAAGTTAACTAGAATATACGCTGATAAGGCTCTTTGATAATATCTTACTCGCTCTTTTCGGATGAAGCCGGCAACGTTTCCTTATAAAGGTATATTTCAGCATAAATTACCTTAACAGGGTAAGAATGTATTTCGCCATGTACAGAATTTAAAAAAATATTATTTCTCACGCTGTGTAATTAAATATGACTAATCAGACTAAATCACAATTTGTTGCGGTAGCTTCCATTACCTCGGAGTTAAGTGCAGTCATGGTGGTGGCCAAGGAAATATCATTAGCAGCGGCCAATGCCAAGGCTATTGCATTTAGGGCGGGAGATAAGGCGAAAGGATTTCAGCCGATTACCGACTTTATTAATGAATTAGCTAAAGAAACAATTGAATTGGTTACCGATATCAATATACATGCACTGGTGTTATATCGATTAACTGTCAATGAATTCCAAAAAACGACTGCTTATAATAAATTTGAGTTGGCTGCAAAAATGGCTGGAGATGCTGTTTACGCTAATACGATGCAGGAGCCATTGGATAATGCAAGGCTTTCGATGCAAGATTGCCAGAGACAGTTTAAACGGGATGTCTCGCAACTGTTAGGGCAACTTGAAGCGGTGATGCATCATGCCCGTGCTGCGCGGGTTATCGCCGCAAACTCAAGAATTGAAGCATCACAGGCGGGTGAATATTTACAGAGTTTGCAAGCCGTTGCCGAAAGTGTAGATAAAGCTGCACATACTATTCACGATAATGTGCAGCGTTGCAGAATTGCATTATCCATTTATCGCAATAACTAAATAGCGGCTAACCAACAGAGGGCCTTGTTTTTCTATGAAAATGACCAAGATTTATGAAGGATCGCACCAATGGATTATGTTCGGAAGGGATGAGAATAAACCCGGAAATATAATTGATACCAACCAATATGCAGTACGCACAGCTAACCGCTGCCTGCTTTTAGATCCGGGAGGCGCGGAGCTGTTTGCGCCGATGATGGCAGCGGTATTGCATCATGCCCCTGTGGATCAAATTACGGATCTGTTCGCTTCGCATCAGGATCCTGACGTGATTTCATCGCTGGGTTTGTGGGATCAAGCTTTAACAAATGCCAAGCTCCATGCGCCGGCTATTTGGGAAGGATTTTTGCGGCATTACAGCTGTGAATCAATAGAATATGTGCCTATTCCGGATAGTGGTGGAACCATTAAGCTGGATTCTGTGGAATTGCAGATTATTCCTGCTCATTATTTGCACTCATCCGGCAATTTTCATGTCTATGACCCGCAGGCTAAAATTTTGATGACAGGAGATGTCGGAGCAGCTTTTGAAGCGCCCTATGCTCCTGTGTTTGTTGATAATTTTGCTGCACATGTTGAAAAGATGCGTTATTGGCATCAACGATGGATGCCGTCAAACCAGGCAAAAAGAGTCTGGATTGAACGGGTAAGAAATTTGGATATAGATATTTTGGCTCCACAGCATGGACGGATGTTTAAAGGGGATGATGTCAAACGGTTTTTAGACTGGTTTGATGCATTACAGGTAGGTATTGCTGTTTAATCAATTTCAACCTGTTGAAGTCAACAATAAATTTAAAAAAAGGGGGAGCCTAATAGATTTAGGCTCCCCTTACCAAGAGAAGGTAAGTAAGAGCGCATATTGATATGCTATCAATGCAAGGGCAGAATGATAATGTGACATATTGTCACAGATGAGTAGTAGGGTTATTTTTCTAGGCTGTTGAATTGAATATATAAAAGCTGATTAATAACCTAGATGCATCAATAAATAAGCATTCTATTAAGGAGTTATGATGTCAGAGCAAGCAAACTATATCCGCTGGTTTAGTGAATTAACGATTGACGATGTCCCTCTCGTAGGCGGCAAGAATGCCTCGTTAGGTGAAATGTACAGGGAATTAACGGCACAAGGCATCCAGATTCCAAACGGTTTTGCCGTAACCGCTGAAGCTTACCGTTATATACTGGAGCACACGCATAGCTGGGATGCGCTGCACCAGGCATTGGATGACTTGAATCCCGACGATGTCACCGATCTTGCCAAACGTGCACGTAAAGCGAGGGAGATAGTCTACGCCGCGCGATTTCCTGAAGACCTTGAGCAGCAAATTATCGAGGCTTTCAAACAATTAAAACAGCAGTATGGCGATGATTTAAGCGTTGCCGTGCGCAGTTCCGCCACCGCCGAAGACTTGCCGACTGCCAGTTTTGCCGGACAACAGGATACTTACCTGAATATACGCGGCGACCAAGCCTTGCTCGACTCCTGCAAACGCTGTTTTGCCAGTCTGTTCACCGACCGCGCGATACATTACCGCATCGATCAAGGCTTTGATCATTTCAAGCTGGCTTTATCGATAGGCATTATGAAAATGGTGCGCTCGGACCTGGATGCCAGCGGCGTGATGTTTTCGCTGGATACCGAGTCGGGATTCAGCGATGTGGTGTTTATTACCGGCGCATACGGCTTGGGTGAAAATGTCGTGCAAGGCGCAGTAGACCCTGACGAGTTTTATGTGCACAAGCCCACTTTTGAGCAGGGGCATCGGGCGGTGTTAAGACGCACTTTGGGCGCGAAGAAAATAAAAATGGTTTACAGCGATGGGCGCACCCGTGAACCTACCCGCAATATTGTGACCTCTGGAGAAGAACGGAACCGCTTTTGCATTAACGATGCCG
This sequence comes from Methylobacter svalbardensis, assembly GCF_037671525.1. Taxonomy (NCBI): domain Bacteria; kingdom Pseudomonadati; phylum Pseudomonadota; class Gammaproteobacteria; order Methylococcales; family Methylococcaceae; genus Methylobacter; species Methylobacter svalbardensis. The sequence goes on along the minus strand of NZ_JAWPOH010000004.1, from coordinate 105,915 downwards.
ATATTTTAACCCTAGCCGACTACGCCATTAAAATAGAGAAACATTACAGCGCCAAAGCGGGCCAGGCCAAACCGATGGATATCGAATGGGCGAAAGACGGTCTTGACGGTACGCTTTATATCGTTCAGGCGCGCCCGGAAACTGTGGTTTCCCAATTGCGCGGCATGGTTTTGGAGCAATACAGCCTTAAAAGTAAAGCAGAACCGATAGTTACCGGGCATGCGGTGGGCAGCAAGATTGCCAATGGCAATGCGCGGATTATTGATAAAGTCGAGCAGTTAAACACTTTTAACGCCGGTGATGTGCTGGTTGCCGATATGACGACGCCGGATTGGGAGCCGGTCATGAAAATGGCTTCGGCGATAGTCACTAACCGTGGCGGACGCACCTGTCATGCGGCGATTATCTCGCGTGAACTGGGCGTTCCGGCCGTCGTCGGTTGCGACAATGCCACGACGATGATTAAAAACAATAGCCCGGTCACGGTATCGTGCGCCGAAGGTGATGTCGGCAAAGTCTATTCCGGCATGCTCGATTTCGATATTAAAACCACCGACTTGTCGGATCTGCAACACCCGAAAACCAAAATCATGCTCAATATCGGCAATCCCGAACTGGCCTTTAAAGCCAGCTTCCTGCCCAATGACGGCGTGGGTTTGGCGCGGATGGAATTTATCATCACCGAATACATCAAGGCGCATCCTATGGCGCTGATCCACCCGGAGAAAGTGCAGGATGCCGCTGAGCGGGGACAGCTGGACCAGTTGACACGCAATTATGCTAGCGCTGAAGATTACTTCGTGCAGAAACTGTCGGAAGGCGTGGGCACCATTGCCGCCGCGTTTTATCCGAAACCCGTCGTCGTGCGCATGTCGGATTTTAAAACCAATGAATACGCCACCTTGCTCGGCGGCAGCTGGTTTGAGTTTGACGAAGCCAATCCGATGATCGGTTTTCGCGGCGCGTCGCGTTACATCCATCCCGCGTATGCAGAAGGTTTTGCGCTGGAATGCAAGGCGATGAAACGGGTGCGCGATGAGATGGGCTTAGCCAATGTCATTTTGATGATACCGTTTTGCCGCCGTGTACAGGAAGCCGAACGTGTCCTCGACTACATGGCGCAGCTGGGTTTGAAACGCGGCGAGCAGGGACTGGAAATTTACGTGATGTGCGAGATTCCCAATAACGTTATTCAAATTGACGCCTTCTCCCAATATTTTGATGGCTTTTCTATCGGCTCCAATGACTTGACCCAGCTTACCTTGGGTGTAGACAGGGACGCTGCGATCATCGCCGAAGATTTCGACGAACGCGATCCCGGCGTCAAGGAAATGATTCGTCTCGCCGTTGACGGTGCGCGGCGTAACGGCAAACATTGCGGACTTTGCGGTCAGGCGCCGTCCGACTATCCCGAGATGGCGGAATTTCTGGTGGAAATCGGTATAGACTCGATGAGCCTGAATCCCGATACCGTGTTGCAGACTACCCAGCTGGTATTGGAAACTGAACGGCGATTAAACCGGAAGTCGTAATAATTACCCTGTCAAAACATTCCAATATTTGTTTGTTGGACTAGAATAATTAGCATAGCGTTGGTTGTTTTATTGCAGGAGAAGACAAAATGAACATGAAAAATTACCGCCTGTTTTTATTGGGCTTTGTGACGGCCTCATTCGTTTTGCTAACCGGGTTTCAACAACCGGGCGTTAATAATGCGGTTTTAACAGAAAAACCGGCTGCATCGGTTAACGTAAAAAAAGTTCAGCTCAACGGCAAACAGAGTTCCGTTAAGTCAAAACATAAAAAAGCTATCATCAAGCCTTCAGTGCTGAGTGCCAACGATGATGCTGAGCTTCAAAAAATGCTGGATCTTACCATCCCATTTAAAATTTCTGAGGATGTTTGGTTGAAGAACGAACAAAACAAGATGAGTCAACGGGAATCGGCAAATTTGTTTGCAACTGGAAGGCAAAAAAAGCCAGGGTCTTTAGATTTAGAAGGACAGATGTTGATGTCGCAAGAGCCGGAAGTGGATAAACAAAAATCGCTGGATGGTGCAGGAATCGTTATCACTCTGGAGCGGTGATTTTAAAAAACGCCCTTAATCAGGTGTTTTTTTTGCGCTTTCATCCAAACATCAAATGCAGGCTGTGCAACTGTACCCGTCCGGCATGCGCTCTATTCGCATCAATCTGTGTGCTATTTTTCTAACGGTTGAAATTACTTGCCATCACCCGGCAGCATGACAACTCTGTTCCGGCCAGCGTTTTTTGCCTGATACATGGCTTGATCGGCGGTTTCGATCATGTCGGTGTAATCGGCATAACTCCGGCTATACAGGGATACGCCGATGCTAACCGTCAGGTTATGACCATAAAATCGTTGACTCATAATCTTGCCGCGGCGCTCAATTGCCGATCTTATGCGTTCGGCATAACCGTAAGCGCCGGTTTCATCGGTATTTTTAAGGACAAACAAAAATTCTTCTCCTCCATAGCGGCCGATGAAATCTCCGGGCCGGGTTAAGCTACGCAAAATATCGGCAACAATTTTTAAGGCATCATCGCCGGCCTGATGTCCGCAGCTGTCATTAAACAGTTTGAAATTGTCTATATCGATAAAGCCTATCGCGAGATTGGCCAGGGTAGACTCATCTTCTTGAAAAACAGCAGTCAGGAATTGGTTGACCATGCGTTTATTAAAAAGCTGGGTTAAATGATCGATCTGCGCGTTTTTTTTCTCCAGATGGTATTGTTTGGCATTAAAGATGGCGATGCCTAGTTCATAGGCAATGGGCTTGATTTCCGGCAGTAATTGTTCGCTCATCGGTTTTTTTGACAGCGAATTATCGGCATAAAGTACGCCGAGCAGCTTATTGTGATGTGCTACGGGGACGGCAATAAACTCGGTAGTCTTTAGATGTTGAATCATGGGGTTGTCCGGCTCTATTTTTGTATTGATGATGACGGCTTTTTTTTCGCGCAGACAGGTTAATAACAAACCGGAAAGGCTGTTGATATTGATTTCAAAGGCCGGCTGTTTGGTCGGTAATGTCGATTCCGGCCAGCCGTATGACGCGATCAGGCAGCGGCGCTTGGGGTCGATGGTGAACATGATGCTGCGGTCAAAAGAAAATTCGTCCTGTATGGCCTCCAGTGTGCGGGGAATAAAGTCATCAGGGTTAAGGCTGTGATGGGGCGCGGTTAAACAGGATGATAATTCAGGGGCTGTGACTAAAGCGTTATCCGGGCTTATCTGGCTTAGGTTAATGGTTGCCTTGACCAGCGTGGCCCGCAATGTAGTTAAGCTGGGCAGATGGATGTCGTAGAACTCTTGAGTGCTTTGCATGTCCTGATCAACCTGTTGTAGCAGGGCTTCAAGATTCAGTTGGTCAAGGTCAATCGTTTCGAGCACGGCGCGCTGTAAGGTTGGGTGGCTGTTACGTTGGGCAGACGAACCTATACCTTGTATCCAGGCTATGTAGTCTGCAAAGGAAACGATGGCGATTGCGGTGTTAAATTGTGCATGCGGCGATGCTTCGGCCGGCTGGTTATGGTGGAAAGCTACGATTGCCGTGATTGATGCCGGTAATTGCCATTCCAGACAAAAAATATGCCCCATCTCGGCATGGGTTATGCCGAAAAAGTTACGTTCTTCTTCTAACGTCGATTGTTGGTTATTGCCGATGGAAGCAATAAAATCACTGTAAGTTACGCGTCCGTGGGTTTCCAGAACGACTTTGCCTATATCGTGCAAAAGTCCTCCGGTATAAACCAGATCAGGATCCGGATAGTGAAGTGCGATGGCTATTCTTTTGCTTAATGAGGCTACATACAGGCAATGTTGCCAGAAAAATAACAAGTCGAATAGTTGCGATGGGTTTTGTTGTTTCAGTTTGTTATAAAACAGCAGGTTTAGTGCAAGTTGACGCACAATAGAAAATCCCAGCATAGTCACTGCGCGATTAGTGGAGGTTATTTTATTGGGTAAGGCATATGCGGCAGAATTAACCTGTCTTAGGATTTTTGCGGCGAGCACCGGTTCTGTTTCTATAATCCGGGATAGGTGGTCGATTCTGGCGTTGTCGTCATTGGTTAGATTTAATAACTTGATGGCGACGGAAGGTATCAGCTGAAAGTGTTTTATTTTATCCTTCAGAATTGCGCTAGCGGCTTTTTTCATGAGTTCGGTATCATCCGTGTCTTTGTCAGTCATGACATCTTCTCCAGTGGCTAGAGTTCCGTTCTTATGCGATAAACGAAATTGAGTAAATTTTATGGAAAATTGTTAGGCAATATCTTTAAGTATCGTTTTCATCATAACATCAAAAAACAGTCGACGCGGTTGCCAGGGGACAAAATTTTCTGAATACATAGTGATAGTTTACAATAGCGGCGAGTCAGTTCGCTCCTGCCGCTGGGGCGCAAGTAAACAGGATGTAAAACAATCAGATGAAAAAATTAAAATGCGCTGTTATCGGTACCGGTTATTTGGGCAAGTTTCACGCTGAAAAATATGCGTCATTGCCTGACTGCGAACTGGTTGCCGTCGTCGATATTAATGAGGCGGCGGCTAAAGACGTCGCTGAAAAACACGGCGCCATAGCGCTGACAGACTATCAATCCTTGTTAGGCGAAGTCGATGCAGTGAGTATTGTGGTGCCAACGACCTTGCATCATAAGGTATCCATGGATTTTCTCAATGCCGGTGCTCATGTGTTGGTTGAAAAGCCGATTACCGTGACGGTTGCAGAGGCCGATGAGTTGATCGCTATTGCCAGGGAAAAGAAGCTGATTTTGCAGGTCGGGCATCTGGAACGCTTTAACCCGGCGATATTGGGTCTGGACCAAGAAGAAAAACCGCTGTTTATTGAATCGCACCGGTTGGCGCCGTTTAATCCTCGCGCCAATGATGTCAGCGTCGTCCTGGATTTAATGATCCACGACATCGATATTATTCTAGCCCTGGTCGATTCCGAGGTGGAACGTATCGATGCCAGCGGTACCGCAGTGTTAACGCAAGGCACCGATATTGCCAATGCCCGGTTGAAATTTAAAAACGGTTGTGTGGCCAATGTGACGGCCAGCCGGATCAGCATGAAGATGGAGCGCAAAATGCGCATGTTCAGGCCGTGCTCCTACGTCTCTGTGGATTTCCAGAACCGGATCTTGACCAAACATCGCACCGGAAAAAAGGAAATGTTTCCCGGCATTCCGGAAATAGAAACCGAAGAATCCGTTTTTGAAAGCGGCGATGCGCTGCTGGAAGAAATCAAGCATTTCGTCAACTGCATTCGTACCGGTAGCAATCCGCTGGTTTCCGGTGTGGCGGGAAAGCGAGCACTGGAAACGGCGATACAAATTACCCGGTTATTGGGCGATAAATAACGGGTGCGGCATTGGTTTGTCGGGTTACGCGATAAAGCCGCTAACCCGACCTACGTCATTCAACTAAACAATAGGCAGTAAAAACATGATACCCATGGTAAACCTGAAGGCTCAATACGTTGAAATTAAAGATGAAATTGAGCGTGGACTGGCTGAAACAATCGAAAACTGTTCGTTTATATTAGGCCCCAATGTGCAGGCTTTTGAACAAGAAGCGGCCGATTATTTGGGCGTTAAACACGCCATTGCGGTGGCTTCGGGAACTGATGCGCTGCATCTGGCCTTGATTGCCGAAGGCATCGGTGCCGGCGATGAGGTGATTACCACCGCGTTCACCTTTATCGCGACGGCGGAAGCGATTAAATATGTCGGTGCGATTCCGGTTTTCGTCGATATAGATCCCAAGACGTTTAATATTTCGCCGGAAGCCATAGCCAAAGCGATCACACCAAAAACCAAAGCCGTCATGCCGGTGCATTTATTCGGTCAACCGGCCGACATGACCACTATTAAGCAATTATGCGACCGGCATAAGCTAAAACTCATTGAAGATTGCTGCCAGTCGTTTGGCGCGAGCATCAACGGCAAACAAACCGGTGCTATCGGTGATTCCGCCGGCTATAGTTTTTTTCCAAGCAAGAATCTGGGCGCGTTCGGCGATGGCGGTCTGGTGGTTACCAATTCCGACGAGACGGCGGCAAAACTTAAAATGTTGCATAATCATGGTTCGGATGTCCGTTATTACCATGATGTGATCGGCTATAACAGTCGTCTTGATGACATGCAGGCTGTGGTATTACGGGCCAAGTTGAAGCGTATCGACCAATACAATAAAGATCGTCGTCGCGTCGGACATTATTATTCGGAATTGCTGATCGATTTGCCGCTGACCACGCCGTTTGAAGACGGCCTGGGCGAGCACGTTTATCACCAGTACACGGTGTTATGTGACCGTCGCGATGAGCTGCTGAAAGCCTTGCAGGACAAGCAAATCGCCTGCGCCGTGTATTATCCGGTACCTTTACATCGGCAAAATGTGTTTAAACAGGAATATGCAGCCGTCAGCTTGCCGGTAACCGAATTTGTTGCGGCCAACTGCCTGTCATTGCCGATTTGTCCGTTCCTTGAGGGTGATTCAATCAGGGAGATAGTGGCGGTTATTCGGGACGTTTTGACAGCATGATTTGCATAATACTAAAGGTGCAGGTGGCCGTTAACGACCCTTCGCCTTTCGCCTTTCGTCTTTTGCCTTGAATCCTTTAAAAATCCTATTCAGCGCCGGAGAATCATCCGGCGATCAACACGCCGCCAATATGTTTCTGGAGCTGCAAAAACAGCAACCGGACATTAAAGGCCTCGGCATGGGCGGCGCAAAAATGGCTCAGGCGGGTATCGATATCCGTTATGATTCGGCGAATATCGGCGTCATCGGCGTGGTTGAAGTCATCAAGCATTATGCCGAAATCCGCCGTGCGTTAACGTTGATGCAGGAACTGGTAGCTACCGAGCGCCCCGATTTGCTGGTTTGCGTAGACTACAAGGAATTCAATTTCAAGCTGGCGCGTTACGCCAAACAGCAGGGTATTAAAGTATTGTTTTATGTCAGTCCCCAAGTCTGGGCATGGCGGCCGGGTCGGGTAAAAGCCTACGGCAAAGTCATCGATATGATGGCGGTGATCTTCCCGTTTGAGAGCGCTTATTACGATGCCGAAAAAGTGCCGGTACGCTATGTAGGCCATCCTTCGGTAGATAAGGTCCACGCCCGGTACAGCAAAGATGAGGATTTAAGCCGTTTTGGGCTGGATAAAAGCAAGCCGATAGTCGGCTTGTTGCCCGGCAGTCGTGCTAACGAAATCAAGCGCATGTTGCCGGTGATGTTGGCCGCAGCAGAAAAAGTGCAGGCCAATCTGAGCGAGTGTCAGTTTGTTTTGCCGCAAGCCGATTCGATCAGCGACGCATTGCTTGACGACTACCTGCGTCAGTCGCCGTTAAGCGTTACCGTCATCAAAAACCAGCCTTACGACGTGATTCAATGCTGCGACGCGGTGATGACCACGTCAGGCACCGCGACCTTGGAAATCGCCTTGTTGACCGTGCCGATGGTCATTGCCTACAAGCTGTCATCGATAACCTATTGGCTGGGAAAATGGCTGGTCAATACGCCGTTCATCGGCTTGCCGAATATCGTGCTGGGCAAAAGTATCATCAAGGAACTGATTCAGCAGGATGCGACGGCCGAAAACCTGTCTGACGAAATCACCCGGATTTTGACCGATCAGGCCTACGCCGATCACATGCGCCAAAACCTGAGTCAGGTTAAGCAGCAGTTGGGGCAGGGCGGCGGTTCCAAAAACATGGCGCTGCTGGCATTGGAGATGCTGTCGACTTAGCCGGATTGTGGAGGCGAAAAAACCAGGCAACAGGGTGAGCTTTTCTGTTAATGTTTACCGGTAGGTCAATCCAGATTTATAAATTGCCAAATGAGGGGGTAACGATGGAAATTGGAACTGTATTTAAACTGCTGGCTTTTTTGCTGTGGCCGTTTTTACTGGTGTTTTTATACTACCTGTTTGACCGGAAAGGTTTTAAGAGGCGGCTGGAGAAGTTTAAGCAAGACGGTTTTAAATAAGCTTTTAAGCACATCAGGCGGGTTTGCCGCCTGATGTGCCGCTGTTTTTTAATATCGCGGCACCGAGCTATCGCAGTCACAAGACCAGGCATCAATGCCTCCGGTTAAATTGACAAGCTGTTTAAATCCTGAATTATCAAGATAGAGGCAGGCTTGCAAACTACGCACGCCATGATGGCAAATCACTACGATTTCCTGTTGCGGATTCAGCTCACCCAGTCTTTGCGGGATTTGATTCAGCGGAATCAATACGCTGTTTTCTATGCTGGCGAATGCAAACTCATGGGGTTCCCTGACATCCAGCAAAAATAAATGCGGTTCATGTTGAATTCTGGTTTTTAATGCGGATGCTGATAGTTGTGTGACGGTCATGGTTATCCTTTGTTAATAAAGCGATCTAAACGTTGCATGGCGACAGTCATTTTATCTATGGACGTCGTATAAGCAAAGCGGAGGTAGTGATTGGCCTCATTTGTTCCAAAATCCTTTCCCGGCGTTACTGCAAGCCCTTCAGCTTCCAGTAAATCCAGCGCGAATTGAAAGCTGTCGTTGGTAAACTTTGAACAGTTGGCATAAATATAAAACGCGCCGTCCGGTTTAATCGGTATTTCAAAGCCCAGATTCAATAAGGCATCAAAAAGAAAATCACGCCGCCGTTCAAATTCGGCGCGTCTGTGCTCAAGCTCAGCCAGCGTGTGCGGGTCAAATGCGGCTAATGCGGCATATTGCGAATGGGTTGCGGTAGCGATAAATATATTTTGCGCCAGCTTCTCGGTGGCATCGGTAAACGCCTCCGGCACGATCAACCAGCCGATCCGCCAGCCGGTCATGCCGAAATATTTGGAAAAACTGTTGATCACAAACACATTGTCACTAAACTCCAGCGCCGTTGTCGCCTTATCGCCATAAACCAGGCCATGATAAATCTCGTCGGAATAAAAGCAGCCGTCCAATGCATTCACGGTGTGAACGGCTTGTTTTAATTGGTCCGCAGCGATGAGGGTTCCGGTAGGATTCGACGGCGATGCAATCAACACGCCTTTGGTGTTTTTAGTCCAATGCTGTTTGATCTGCGCGGCTGTCAGTTGGTAACGGCTGGTGGCATCGACCGGAACGGTTCTGGCTTTGCCGTCAAACAGCCGGATAAAGTTGCTGTTACAGGGATAACAGGGATCAGCCATAAGCAGTTCTTCCGATGGGTTAAGCGTAACCCCCAGCGCTAATAAAAATGCCCCAGAAGCGCCTGGTGTGACAAAAATACGCTTCTTGTCCACAGTCACCGAATAACGCTGCCGATAAAACTCGGCTATTTTTTCACGCAGCTCAGGCAAGCCGGCGGCCGGGGTATATTTCACTTCGCCGGTTTTAAGCTGTCGAATGCCGGCCTCCATAATGGCCGGAGGCGTTGCAAAATCGGGTTCACCGATTTCCATATGAATGATGTCTTTGCCCTGAGCTTCCAGCTGTTTTGCGCGTCGCAGTAACTCCATCACATAAAAGGGTGAAATTTCCTGGGTTCGCTTTGCCAGTCGTACGTCCATAATGTTGTCGCTTATTACAAAAGCATAGAATCATACCAATAAACCTTGCTATCCGGTTGCTATTCTGCTAAAAATGCGCGGTTTTAATTAATCTTGTCTTAGGAGTTAATGGATGACCGATAGTACTAAAACTGGCGACTCACCTTTCAGTTTTAAGCCTTATCAAGCAAAAGAAGGCGAAGAGTATATGAATAGTGCTCAACTGAAGCATTTTGAAACTATTCTTAGAAACTGGAAAGGCGAATTAATGCACGAAGTGGATCGCACTGTGCACCATATGCAGGATGATGCCTCTAATTTTCCTGATCCTAATGACCGAGCGTCTCAGGAATCGGAGTTCAGTCTGGAATTAAGAACCCGTGATCGTGAGCGTCGACTGATCAAGAAAATTGATGAATCCCTTAAAGAAATTGAATCAGGGGATTATGGTTTTTGTGAGTCTTGCGGCATTGAAATTGGCGTACGTCGTTTGGAAGCCAGACCCACTGCCAGCCTGTGCATCGACTGCAAAACACTCGATGAAATTCGTGAAAAACAAATGGGTTAAGCCTGGACAAACACCCCACCATCGGCCGGTTTGCACCCTCGCCCACCGGCCCTTTACATCTAGGTTCCCTGTACACGGCTCTGGCCGGTTTTCTTCAGGCCCGCTCACAACAGGGTCGGTGGCTGCTGCGCATTGATGACCTTGACACCCTCAGAAACATAAAAGGCGCCGCCGATACTATTTTAAAAACGCTGGATATTTTTGGCCTGCATTGGGACGGTGGGGTGTATTACCAAAGCCGACATATCGACGCTTATAACGATATTATCAGCGACTTACAAAGAAACCGGCTTATCTATCCTTGCACCTGCAGCAGAAAAAAACTGACGGCCAACGCTAGAGGACAAGCGCTGCCCGATATTTACCCCGGCATTTGCCGAAACCGGCAAACCCCGCCTGATTGCCCTTATGCATTGCGCATTAAAACCGATAACCGCGTTATTGCCTTTCGGGATGAGCTGCAAGGCCTGATTTCCCATAATATCGCCGGGCAAGATGGCGATTTTATCGTGCAACGCAAAGACCGGGTTATTGCTTATCAATTTGCCGTGGTCATTGATGATAACTTGCAACACGTCAACCACATCGTTCGCGGCTTTGATTTACTGGATGCAACGCCTAAACAGATTTATCTGCAACAGCTGCTGGGGTTTGCTATGCCCGGCTATATGCACGTTCCGGTTATTGTTGACGAACAAGGCTGTAAACTCAGCAAACAGACGCAGGCGACAGCCATTGATTTAACAGCGCCGCATCGGGTCATCTTTAAGTTGCTGGTCTTATTAAGGCAGAATCCGCCGATTGAGCTACAACGAGTCTCGGTTGCTGAGTTGCTTAACTGGGCGATTGAGCATTGGCATCCGCTTTTGTTAAAGAATACCCATGCCGTTAGTTGAATTTTCTGGCGGAACAATAGCTATTAAGGGGTGCTGATACGTAACAATGTCTTTATTCCTTTGATTACTTATTTTTATGACCATGAAGGACATGAAGATAATGAAGGAAAGAGAATTGGGTGATTTGTCGAATAAGGATGTCTAATTATCTTTACTGTAAAGCTATTAAAGCAAGGACTAAAAAGTTTTGTTTTATAAAATCATCTCTATAGAAAACGCAGGAAGTTAATACAGTAAATTCTTCATGCTCTTCATGGTGAAAACAAATAAATCAACTCCCCATTAAGTTTATCGACTTACGTTATGCTAACTCGACCTCGACATCTACGGATAATTCGACTTGAGCCGAATGCATGACAACTCGATTGCGGCCTTCCTGCTTGGCGCGGTACATTGCCTGATCGGCGGCGGCTATCAGTGAGGCGAATTCCACGCCGGCATGTATCGAATCGGATACGCCGATGCTGATGGTGCTGCTCAGAGCTTCGCCGCCGAATTCCATCACCATTGCCGCATAGGTTTGACGCAGGCGATCCGCCAATTTCCAGGCATCCTTTTCGAGAGTAGACGGCAGTAGAATACAAAATTCCTCGCCGCCATAGCGGGCGAAATAGTCGTCGCTGCGAATGGTTTTTTGCGCCACCGCAGCCAGACGCCGCAATACCTTATCTCCCACCGGGTGACCGTAGCGGTCGTTGATGGACTTGAAATGATCGACATCGATCATCATGACTGCCAGCGTATCGCCGGTACGGCTGCAGCGTGCTGACAGACGGACGGCTTCCTGTTCCAGACTTCGACGGTTCAGCGCCCCGGTCAACATATCAGTCGATGCCAGTTTTTGCAGATCCGCGGCAAGGCGGTAATTCAGCATCAGTACGAGTCCGAAGGCCAGGCACATTTGCGCCATGCTGCCAATAAAGAATGTTGCCGGATTGATGGGCGTTTGCGCATAAAGGCTATAGGTATCGGGCGGTGCGAGAAAAACGATGACCGCTCTGGCCAGAAACATCGTGGCAACGACAGTGAACGATGCACCGGTAAACCAATACGCAGTACGTAACGGTTGTGCTATACGGATGAACAAGGCACGGGCGCAGGCTGCGTTGCCGATGGAGAACACCAACGAATTAGCGATAACGCGGGCATGGATATCGGGATGGAGGACCACGAACCAGAGGCTTTGAATAAACGCCATTCCGGCCAGCAACCATGGAATATATCGGGTACAGCGTCCTGTCTTGAATGCCTGAATTCCGTTGAATTGCAGACCTATCCCAGCTGCCATTAAGGTAGCGCCAAATGACAAAATCCAAGCGCTGTCGAGTCCCAGATGAGTATAGGAAAAGCCTAGGCCTAGTCCGATGCATAAACTGCCAGCTGCCCAGTGCTGAACTCCTCGGGTGTTACCGGCATGTAATCCCGCCAGTGTAAGTAGGCCGGAAAACAGCAAGCTCAGTGCGGATACCATCACCATCATCGTGCGGATGTCGAGAGTCATTGCGCTACCGGATAGTGGGCAGAATTTTATAGTGAGGGTGCATTTTATTCCTGATTTACAACTGCTGTTACACGGTGTTGCGTATTCCCTGTGGACGCTGTCGGTAACGATGCGGCACTGGATTTTCATTATATAGCAGACATTCATAATAACAGCGTTGAATAATGACATTTTTTCAGGATAAAGCCTGTTCCGCGCATTGCTGATAATTAAACGGCTATAGCATACAATGTGGGTTGAATATCGGGTTGACCTATTATTTTACTTGGACGAGTTGCGGCTATGAATGATTTTATGAAAAATACACCGATACGACAGCTCATTCCCGGCATTTTACTGGCCGGGCTTTTATTGCTGAGTTTTATGGTGATGTATGAGTTTTTGCTTACCCTGACCTGGGCGTTGATTATCGCCTACGTGGCATGGCCGGCTTACCGGTGCTTAAGACATCGGCTCAACGGCAATACCACACTCAGTGCGGCGCTGATGACCACGATGATTGCGGCAGTAATCTTCCTGATCGTCTACTGGCTGGCCGCGATGTTGCAAGATGAGCTGAAAACCGCCTATCAAACCCTGTTCAGCGGTTTTAACCAGGACACTTACCGTTTACCCGATTTTATCAAGCGCATTCCGTGGTTGGGTAACACCGCGCAACAATGGTTAGATCGGTTGATTGACGACCGGGCTGGAGTAGTTGCGCAATTTGCCGACTGGGCTCAGCAACGGTCGGGCGAATTTGCCAAGTTTGTTGGCGGTATCGGTCATTACATTATCAGATTGGGCGTTATCCTGGTGACAGTGTTCTTTTGTTTCCGTGACGGTGACGAGGGCGTTAGGCAGTTGCATCAAGGTCTGGTACGGTTTCTGGGGAAATATCAGCATGTTTATCTGCAAGCCGCAGGACAAACTACCCGAGCCGTCGTTTACGGCCTAGTGCTTGCCGCATTGGGGCAGGGCATGCTGGCCGGATTGGGTTACGCTGTTGCCGGTGTCCAGGCGCCTGTCCTGTTGGGCACGGTGACTGCGTTGTTGGCGCTGGTTCCGATGGGCGCCACACTGGTGTGGATGCCGATCGGTGTCATGCTGATATTGACGGGACAGTCCTGGCAGGGTGTGGGCTTGTTGCTCTGGGGCTTTCTGGTTGTGAGTACCGTGGATAATGTTATTCGGCCGCTGGTTATCAGCGGCGCCAGCCGGGTGCCTTTTCTGGTGGTGCTGTTCGGCGTTCTTGGCGGACTCACGACTTTCGGCATGGTCGGTCTGTTTTTAGGGCCGGTGATTCTGGCTGTTCTGTTATCCGTTTGGCAATCCTGGTTGAAGCTGCAACAGCATGAACAAGATACCTCAGGATCGGCATCGGCCCCAGACTTGGACGTTCAGCCGGGCTGGCATACCCTGCCGGTCGGGGCGGCACTTGCCGCCCAGCAGTCTGATTCGGCCATCGGCTTGAGCCAGACAGCCGCCGCAGACCGCTTGAATCGTTACGGCCCTAACCGGCTGGACGAAAAACCGTCGCGTCCCGCCTGGCACCTGTTGTTATCGCAGTTCAAAAGCTTTCTTATCCTGGTGCTGATTGTCGCGGCTATTTTGGCCGCCACTATCGGTAATATAATAGACGGCGTTGTGATTTTAGTCGTTGTGACCATCAATGCGCTGCTGGGATTTTACCAGGAATTCCAGGCTGAAAAATCGCTGGCGGCGCTTAAGAATATGCTCGCGTTGCAGGCGGATGTGCGCCGCGATGGTGGCAATATCCAGCTGCCTGCCGATCAGCTGGTGCCGGGCGATATAGTCATTCTGGAACCCGGCGACAAGATTCCCGCCGATGGCCGCATTATTTCCTGTCAGACATTGGAAGTCGATGAGTCCGCGTTGACCGGCGAGTCGGTACCCGTTGGCAAGCAGCAACAGGCAGTCGGGCCGATAACGCTACCGATTGTCGAGCGCAGCAACATGCTGTATATGAATAATGCCGTTACCCGTGGTCGTGCCGAAATGCTGGTGACCGCTACCGGTATGAGCACCGAGATCGGCAAACTGGCGGGACTGTTGGCCGAGGAAAAAGACGGCGATACCCCCTTGCAAATACAGCTCGACAGCCTGGGCAAACGTCTGGCCTTGATAGCCGTTGCAATCATCGGGCTATTGTTTATGTCCGCCTTGTGGCGCGGCGAGCCGTTGATTCAAACCGCATTCACCGCGATTGCCCTGGCGGTGGCGGCCATCCCCGAGGGTTTGCCGGCAGTGGTCACCGTAACCCTGGCTTTGGGGATGCATCGCATGGCCCGCCAACGCGCCATCGTCAAACGTCTGTCCGCCGTGGAAACCTTGGGTTGTACCACGGTGATTTGCACCGACAAGACCGGCACCTTGACCGTTAATAAAATGACTGCGCGGTCGGTTTTTTATAAAGGCCAAGGCTATAAGGTCAATGGCGAAGGTTATGCAACTGCCGGCGATATTTTGCCATTAAAAGAAGGTATTGCCGCGGATGATTTAGCGGATTTATTGCTGCCTTTAGCGCTGTGCAACAATAGTCATTTTCAGGACAAACAGGTGGTCGGCGATCCTATGGAAGGCGCATTATTAGTGCTTGCCGCCAAAGGCGGTATCGACCAGGAGCAGGCCATCCTGCAACTGCCGCGCATCGCCGAAATCCCTTTCGATGCCGAACATAAATTCATGGCGACTTTTCATCAACAGGGCGACCAGATCAAGGTGTTTATCAAGGGCGCGCCGGAGGTCTTGCTCAAGCTGAGTCAGTCGATCATTGATAACAATGGCAACTCGTTGCCGCTTAAACAGGAGCAACTGCTGGCTAAAAACCAAGCCATGGCTGGCACTGGTCTGCGAGTGTTGGGCGTAGCGGTGCGCACCCTGCCCGCAGGCGACTTCAGGGTAGATAACGACTTGTTCCAATACATCAAGGAACTTAACTTTGTCGCTCTGGTCGGTCTCATGGATCCGCCCAGACCCGAAGCCCGCGAGGCCATCAAGCTTTGCCAGCAGGCCGGCATTGCCGTGAAAATGATTACCGGCGACCAGAAAGTAACAGCCTTTGCGATTGCCCAGGAACTGGGCTTGACAGGTGAAGTGATCGAAGGCGAAGAATTGGCCGGACTGGATGATAAAGTTCTGGCCGCCCGTATCAACGCCATTACCGTCTTTGCCCGCATCGCACCGGAACAGAAAGTGCGGATCGTCAAAGCCTTGAAAATCGATGGTCATGTGGTGGCGATGACCGGCGACGGCGTCAACGATGCGCCCGCCTTAAAGAGCGCCGATATTGGCATCGCCATGGGCATTACCGGTACCGATGTCGCCAGGGAAGCCGCATCGATGATATTGACCGATGACAATTTTGCCACCATCGTCAAGGCGGTCAAAGAGGGCAGGGGCATATACGACAACATGGTCAAATTCGTGCGCTTTCAGCTATCCACCAATATCGGCGCCATCCTGACCGTAGCCGGAGCGCCGCTATTAGGGTTGCCATTGCCGTTTACCGCCGTGCAATTGCTGTGGATCAACATCATCATGGACGGTCCGCCGGCGATGTCGCTGGGCGTCGATCCGGTTCGCACCGGCAGCATGGGCGAAGCGCCACGCAACCCTGAATCGCGGATACTGTCATTGCGGCGTTTCGGCAACCTTTTCAGCTATGGGCTGATCATGGCTATCGGCACTCTGGGCATTTTGTATTACGACCTGCAAACCGGCGAAAGCCTGTCGGGAACAGGCGCAGCTCATGCGACGACCCTGGCGTTTACCACCTTTGTGTTGTTCCAGGTGTTTAATGTATTTAATGCCCGAGCGGAAAAAGGCACGACCTTCAACCGGCATTTTTGCGCCAACCGATGGCTCTGGCTGGCTATATTCGGGGTGGTGCTTCTGCAAATACTGGTGATACATTGGCCGTTTGCACAGTTAATCTTCCATACCACAGCGTTAACAAAACTGGATTGGCTGATGGCGGTTGGCATTGCCGCCTCGGTACTTGTTGTTGAGGAATTGCGCAAATTGTTGAGACGGGTTATTACTGGGTGAGTCGTATTGCTTGCTGCGGTTAGTAACGAAGAACGTCTGAATACTAGGATTGCACTTCGGAGTTGAATCCGCCCCTCGACTAACCGGACTGGATTGCATTCGGTAACGTAGTCATCCAAGGTTTCTGGAAATAAGGTGCTTTGTGTCCGATGCTCGCCTTGTATAAAACGCTTCATTTGAAGTCCTTAACGTTTAATTAGTGCTTTATTTTACCATTTATCACATTAATTTACCTTATATTTCATATTCTTAGGTTCTATATTTGCGATTTTGACTATGACTTGCGTTTTGACACACTCTGGTACGCTAGCGCACTGTGAACCTCTGCGGAAAAGAGTTTAATTATTTTAAATGGATCTCAGAACCGGTTGTTTTTTAATAGGGCCTGACGCCCCTGAAATTATCCAGGGCAGGGCAGGGCAGGGCAGGGCATGGCTGTTGCTATTCGAGCCGGTGCGACCAAGGCGGTATTTGACTCAACTATCGGCATACATCCTACTGCTGCCGAAGAATTTGTTACCCTGCGTGAAGCAGTAATCTAAGCGGTATGGAAATATCTAATCTACCTTAAGTAAATAACCTATACTGATGTCGAATTGAAGCAGCGGCTGTATTTTTACCAACGTCGTTATATCGACCTATTAATGGATGTTTTTCTATGGTAACGATTGACTTGCTGCGGCACCAGATAATTAAAAATCTGATGGCACAGCACACTGAAAAAGTTGAGGATGCCGCCATTGACTTATGGGAGCAGATGACAACCAAAATCGTTTCGATCATCGGTGAAGGTGGTTTTAATTCACTTTACGCGAGAAGTGTATTCCTTACCCAGTCAACATTTCCTTGGCTCACCGCCGGCTCACTGTCATCTCAGACTGATCACCGGTTCGCGGGATTAAAAATGAGCTTTGAAGGACAAACGCCCGGGCAAGCCAGTGAAGCAAATAGTCTGCTACTGATCACTTTCACCGACATCCTGGCCTCGTTGATTGGCGAGCAGTTAACAACCAGTATTTTACGCTCGGCTTGGAGCTATGACGCTTCGGACAGGCCCTGCAAGGAGTTCAAAAATGAGTAACAAGTTAAACATACGTCGTTTGCCAACTGGCGTACCGGGGCTGGACAGCCTGTTGGGCGGAGGCATTCCGGAGTTTTCGTTTAACCTGATCGCGGGCACACCGGGAGGCGGCAAAACAACGCTCGCTCACCAGATCATGTTCTCGCAGGCCAACCCGAATAACCGGGCACTGTTCTTCACGGTGCTCGGAGAGCCCGCTTTGAAGATGCTCCGTTATCAACAGCAATTTCCGTTTTTTGATATCAATAAGATCAATGAATCGATCCGCTACGTCAACATGTCTGAAGACCTCATGGAGGGTGATTTTGACTGCGTATTGTCACGCATAGCCGAAGAAGTGAAAGACTATGCTCCCAGTCTTGTATTTGTTGATTCGTTTCGATCAGTCGTGCAGTCAGCGAAGCATATGAAGCAGGGGGCGTCCGAGTTGCAGCATTTCGTTCAACAACTCGGCATGCAAATGACGAGCTGGCAGGCAACCACATTTTTAATCGGTGAATATTTGACGCCAGAAACAGAGTCCAGCCCCGTCTTTACCGTGGCGGATGGCATCCTGTGGCTTTCGCAAAATTTGCAGCGCAATTCAACGGTGCGCAAGATACAAGTGGTCAAAATGCGTGGTCAGGCCCAGGTACCCGGTTTGCATACGTTCCGTATCAGCGACGAAGGAGTCCAGGTTTTCCCGCGTGCGATTGTCCAACAGGGCGCAGCGGTAGGGTCAGCAAACAAGGCATCCACTGGGAAGCAACGTGTGCCGATGGGAGTACCCGGTCTGGATGAAATGTTGGGTGGCGGCTTGCCGGCTGGATATTCGCTACTCCTGGTCGGGCCATCCGGTTCCGGAAAAACCATATTGGCGACGAAATTCCTCGCCGAAGGGGTGCGTAGGGGCGAACCCGGTGTGATTGCGGCGTTTGAGAAAAGCCCCAGCCAGATGATGAACAATCAGCTGTCTACGCTGGTCACGGCTGGACAAGTCGGGGTGATCAACACGCGCTCCCTGGATTTGTCGATTGATGAAACCTTGCATGACTTGATAGAAATGATTACTAGAATGCAGGCAAAGCGCGTCGTCATTGACTCCTTGTCTGGATTTGAACTGGCACTGGCACCCGAGTTCAGTGAAGATTTTCGTGGGTCGCTGTACAGGATGATTGCCGAACTGACGGATTTAGGCGTGACCATATTAATGACCTCGGAACTGGAAGACCGCTACACCGATTTGCGCTTTAGTCCATTTGGGAGTGCTTTTCTCGCTGACGCGATTATCGTGCTGCGTTATGTCGAAATCGCGGGCCAATTTAAACGCATCTTCTCGGTCGTTAAAGTCCGTGGCAGTGAGCACAGTAAGGACATTCGGTTGTTTGACATTACAAACAAAGGCATCAGCATTGGCGAGACCTTATCTGCGTATACCGGAATCATGTCGGGCCGACCCACGGCCAGCTCGTGGCCAGAATGACCGGGTGATGAAGGGCGGTAATGAACAGAAAAGACAGCGCTCGACGATCACATAATTATGTTGCAGCAAGCAGGTAAGTCCATGTCTGAAAAACCACTCGATTCACTCACTCCCGACGTTCTCGTTGGCATCACCGAGCTCCGCCGTCAAGAGGCGCTGCTCAAAGCAGGCGCCCTGCAGAGCGCAATTTTCAACAGCGCCAACTTTTCGAGTATCGCCACTGACGCCAAGGGCGTCATCCAGATCTTCAACGTCGGCGCGGAACGCATGCTGGGCTACACGGCCGCCGACGTGATGAACAAGATCACCCCGGCCGACATTTCCGATCCGCAGGAAGTGATCGCGCGCGCCAAGGCGTTGAGCGTCGAGCTCGGAACCCCGATTGAGCCAGGCTTCGAGGCCTTGGTGTTCAAGGCCTCACGCGGGATCGAGGACATCTACGAGCTGAC